>NZ_BACT01000261.1:0-6474 GCF_000333255.1 Methylobacterium sp. B1
GCATCGCCCTGACGCTGCCGATGATCGCGGCGGCGGCCACCGGCGGCCTGTCCTCGGCGCGCTACTGGATCGACCTCGGCATCCTGATCCTCACCTACGTGATGCTCGGCTGGGGCCTGAACATCGTGGTCGGCCTCGCCGGTCTCCTCGATCTCGGCTACGTCGCCTTCTACGCGGTCGGCGCCTATTCCTACGCCCTGCTCTCGACCACCTTCGGCCTGTCGTTCTGGGTCTGCCTGCCGCTGGCGGGCCTGTTCGCCGGCCTGTGGGGGATGATCCTCGGCTTTCCCGTGCTGCGCCTGCGCGGCGACTATCTGGCCATCGTCACCCTGGCCTTCGGCGAGATCATCCGCCTCGTCCTGATCAACTGGACCGACGTGACCGGCGGCGGGGCGGGCATCTCGTCGATCCCGCGGGCGACCTTCTTCGGGATCCCGTTCACGGCGGGCGACGACGGATTCGCGGCGACCTTCGGCATCCCGTACGATTCAATGCACCGGCTGGTCTTCCTGTACTACCTGATCCTCGGCCTCGCCCTGATCACGAACTTCGTCACCCTGCGCCTGCGCCGCCTGCCGATCGGGAGGGCCTGGGAGGCGCTGCGCGAGGACGAGATCGCCTGCCGCTCCCTCGGCATCGACACCACCGCCACGAAGCTCACGGCCTTCGCGCTGGGGGCGGCCTTCGGGGGCGTCGCCGGCTCGTTCTTCGCCGTGCGCCAGGGCTTCATCAGCCCGGAGAGCTTCAACTTCCTCGAGAGCGCCATCATCCTGGCGATCGTGGTGCTGGGCGGCATGGGCAGTCAGGTCGGCGTCGCGATCGCCGCGGTGGCGATGGTCGGCGGGCCGGAGATGCTGCGCAACCTCGGCTTCCTGAAGGCCGTGTTCGGCGAGGGGTTCGATCCCAGCGAGTACCGCCTGCTCCTGTTCGGGCTGGCCATGGTGGCCATGATGGTCTGGCGCCCGCGCGGCCTGATCTCGGAGCGCATGCCGTCGGTGTCGCTCGGCGAGCGCCGCGCGGTCTCGGGCGCCCATGTGAGCGAGGGGCACGGCTGATGGCGGCCTCACCCCTCGCCCCCCCGGTGCTCACGGTCGAGCACCTGACCATGCGGTTCGGCGGGCTGACCGCCGTCTCCGACCTGTCCTTCGCGGCGCGGCGCGGCGACATCACCGCCTTGATCGGCCCGAACGGAGCCGGCAAGACAACGGTGTTCAACTGCATCACCGGCTTCTACAAGCCCACCGAGGGCATGCTGACGCTGGCGCATGCCGACGGCACCGCGCACCTGCTGGAGCGGCTGCCCAACCACAAGGTCAACCGCACCGCCCGGGTGGCCCGCACCTTCCAGAACATCCGCCTGTTCCAGGGCATGACGGTGCTGGAGAACCTTCTGGTCGCCCAGCACGCCCCGCTGATGCGCGCCTCGGGCTACACCATCCTGGGCTTGCTCGGCCTCAAGACCTACCGGGACGCGCAGGAGGCCGCGATCGAGCGCGCCAAGGCGTGGCTGACGCGCATCGACCTGATGGCGCGGGCCGACGATCCGGCGGGCGCCCTGCCTTATGGCGCGCAGCGGCGCCTGGAGATCGCCCGGGCGATGTGTACGGACCCGGTCCTGCTCTGCCTCGACGAGCCGGCCGCCGGCCTCAACCCCCGGGAATCGGCCGAGCTGAACGGCCTCCTGCGCCACATCCGGGACGTGCACGACACCTCGGTGCTGCTGATCGAGCACGACATGTCGGTGGTGATGGAGATCTCCGACCACGTGGTCGTGCTGGATTACGGCGTGAAGATCGCCGATGGCTCTCCCGCCGAGGTGCGGGCCGACCCGAAGGTGATCGCCGCCTATCTGGGTGTGGAGGACGAAGAGGTGGAGGCCGTGGAGGCCGAGGTCGGGATCACCGTGCCGCACGCGGACGAGACCCATACGGGAGCCTCGGCATGAGCGTCGCCGGCATCAACGTCCTGGTCGAGGAGACGCGGGCGATCCAGGCGGGCCGCAAGCCGCCGCTCCTCGCGGTGCGCGACGTCTCGACCTATTACGGCAGCGTCGCCGCCCTGCGCGGCGTCGATCTCGACGTCGCCGAGGGCGAGATCGTCACGCTGATCGGCGCCAACGGCGCCGGCAAGTCGACCCTGATGATGACGATCTTCGGCAGCCCCCAGGCGCGCTCGGGGACGATCACCTATGACGGGCGCGACATCACCCGGATGCCGACGCACGCCATCGCCCGGCTCGGCATCGCCCAGTCGCCGGAGGGCCGCCGGGTCTTCCCGCGCATGACGGTCTACGAGAATCTCCAGATGGGCGCCGCCCTCCATGACGGGCGCTTCTTCGCCGAGGATCTGGAGAAGGTCTGCACCCTGTTCCCGCGGGTCAAGGAGCGCCTGAACCAGCGTGCCGGCACCATGTCGGGCGGCGAGCAGCAGATGCTGGCCATCGCCCGGGCGCTGATGAGCCGCCCGCGCCTGCTGCTCCTCGACGAGCCGTCGCTGGGCCTCGCGCCGCTGGTGGTGAAGGGCATCTTCGACGCGATCCGGGAACTCAACCGGACCGAGGGCATGACGATCTTCCTCGTCGAGCAGAATGCCTACCACGCCCTCAAGCTCGCCCATCGCGGCTACGTGCTGGTCAACGGTCGGGTCACCATGAGCGGCACCGGCCGCGCGCTGCTCGACGACCCGAACGTCAAGGCCGCCTATCTGGAAGGGGGCCATGCCGGCCCGGTCGGGGCATGAGCGCGCTGCAGGGAATCCTCTACGAGGAGCCGTCGGCCTGGCTGTTCCTGCTCGTCACCGTGGTGATGGGCGGCTGGGCCGGCTGGATGGCGGCCCGCGGCATCGCCCGGGGTTGGCGGCCGTTCTGGCACTGCGCCCTGGCGCTGCTCCTCGTGGCGGCTGCCGTGCGCTTCATCCACTACGCCCTGTTTTCGGGCACGCTGCTCTCGCTGCACTACTATGCGGTCGACGCGGTCGTCGTCATGATCATCGGCGCGGCGGGCTTCCGCTACACGCGGACGCGCCAGATGACGAGCCAGTACCGCTGGCTCTACGAGAAGACCTCACCGCTGACATGGCGCGCACGGGCGCCCGAAGCGGACGAGGTCCGATGAGTGCGGCCGGATCCGCACGTGCGGTCCTGACACTTAGGGGTAGTACGCGATGAGATCGATTCTGCTGGCCGGGCTCGCCCTCGGCGCGATGGTGGCGGCCGCCCAGGCCGCCGAGGTCAAGCTCGGCGTCGCCGCGCCGATCACCGGCAACAGCGCCGCCATCGGCGCGCAGCTCAAGAACGGCGCGAGCCAGGCGGTCGAGGACCTGAACAAGGCCGGTACCCTCAAGGGCACGACGCTCACCGTCACGGTGGGCGACGACGCCTCCGACCCGAAGCAGGGCGTCTCGGTGGCCAACAAGTTCGCCAGTGAAGGCGTGAAGATGGTCGTCGGCGACTACAATTCCGGCGTGTCGATCCCGGCCTCCGACGTCTACCTCGACGCCGGCATCATCCAGGTCACGCCGGCCTCCACGAACGTGAAGTTCACCGAGCGCGGCATGTGGAACACGTTCCGCACCTGCGGCCGCGACGATCAGCAGGGCGCGGTGGCGGGCAATTACCTGGCCGAGAAGTTCAAGGGCAAGAAGATCGCCTTCGTCCACGACAAGACGCCCTACGGCAAGGGGCTGGCCGACGAGACCCTGAAGGCGCTCAAGGCCAAGGGCGGCAAGGAGGTCATGTACGAGGGCATCAACCCGGGTGAGAAGGACTACTCTGCGCTCGTCTCCAAGCTGAAGTCGGCCAATGTCGACGTGGTCTATTTCGGCGGCTACTACACCGAGGCCGGCCTGATCCTGCGCCAGATGCGCGATCAGGGCCTGAAGGCGCCGATGATGGGCGGCGACGGCATGGTCGATCGCGAGCTCGTGGCGATCGCCGGTCCCGCCGCCGAGGGCACGCTGACCACCTTCCCGCCGGACGCCCGCAAGAACCCGAACGCCAAGGCGGCGCTGGCCGCGTTCAAGGCGAAGAACATCGATCCGGAGGGCTACACGCTCTACTCGTACGCGGCCGTGCAGGTCCTGGCCAAGGCGATGGCCGAGACCGGCTCCAGCGACGGCAAGAAGCTGGCCGACTGGCTGCACCAGGGCAAGCCGGTGGACACGGTGGTCGGGCCGATCGCCTACGACAAGAAGGGCGACATCACCCGGCCCGACTACGTCATGTACGAATGGAAGAAGGGGCCGGACGGCAAGATCGACTACAGCGGCAATGAGCTGACGAAGTAAGCCGCGGCCACGAACCGGGTTTCCAGTCCGACGCCGTCTCCCGATACCGCGGGGGGCGGCGTCGTCGTTTTCTATACCGTGGATTCGTCAGCTTTCCGGGCGGATCCGTCCTCCGCACCGCGTGCGTACGCCTAAGAAGTGTGCATGATGCCGCCGGCGCGAGCGTGAGGCCGGCTCAGCGCTTGGGAGGAGGCCATGGGGACGGCAGGGACCGCGTCTGCAGACGTGCGCAGCAGCTTGGCCGCGACGTGTCCGTACTCAGCCGCAGGCCTGCGCGGCACGACAGCCCTTCTCCCGGCACCATCATTGCAAAGGCGTCGCCCGAGCGGGCGGGCCCGCGTACCCCGCCGCCGGCCGACACGATTCGGCCCGATCCAGGAGTTCCGTACCGATGCAGTCTGATATCGCTCGCCGCGGCCTTGCCGCGGCGCTGGGCCTGACCCTCGCCCTTGCTCCGATGAGCCTGCGGGCGGAGGAGCTGACCGGCACCCTCAAGAAGGTGAAGGACGCCAACGCCATCGTCATCGGCTATCGCGATGCCTCCGTCCCGTTCTCCTATCTCGGCGGCGACCAGAAGCCGGTCGGCTACGCCATGGACATCTGCTACAAGATCGCCGACGCCGTGAAGGCCAAGCTCAACCTCCCGAACCTCGAGGTGAAGCTCAACCCGGTGACCTCCGCCACCCGCATCCCGCTGATGGCGAACGGCACGATCGATCTCGAGTGCGGCTCGACGACCAACAACGCCGAGCGCGAGAAGCAGGTGTGGTTCACCAACTCGCACTTCCTGACCGCGACCCGCTACGTCTCGAAGAAGTCGGCCAACCTGCACACGATCGAGGACCTGAAGGGCAAGACCGTCGTGTCGACCTCGGGCACCACGAACATCAAGCAGATCAACGAGGCCAATACGGAGCGCAAGCTCGGCCTGACGATCCTGCCGGCCAAGGACCACGCCGAGGCGTTCCTGATGGTCGAGACCGGCCGCGCCGCCGCCTTCGTGATGGACGACGTGCTGCTCGCCTCGCTCGCCGCCTCCTCGAAGGACCCGTCCGCCTACGAGATCTCCACCGAAGCCCTGTCGAAGCCTGAGCCCTACGGCATCATGCTCCGCAAGGACGACACGGAGTTCAAGAAGGTCGCGGACGACTCCACCGCCAAGCTCTACACGAGCCCCGAGGGCAAGGCGCTCTACGACAAGTGGTTCACGAAGCCGATCCCGCCGCGCAACATCAACCTCAACCTGCCGATGAGCGCGGAGATGAAGAAGCAGTTCACGACCCCGATCTCGAGCCCCGACCCGGCGGCCTACTGAGATCCGTTCGGTTCGCTTTCATGCCATGATGCGCACCGCGGGCTCCCGCCCGCGGTGCGTCTCTGTAAGTTCACAGTAGAAGCGGCGCGATGAACTACAACTGGAACTGGCGGATCTTCTTCGACGCCTCGCCGGAGGGCACCGGCACGTATCTCGACATGCTGCTCTCGGGGCTCATGTGGACGATCACGACCGCGCTCTGCTCCTGGGTGATCGCCTTCTTCCTGGGCTCCCTGATCGGCGTGCTGCGGACCCTGCCGTCGAAGACCGCGAACACCGTCGGTACCGCCTACGTGGAATTGTTCCGCAACGTGCCGCTGCTGGTGCAGATGTTCCTCTGGTACTTCGTGCTGCCCGAAGTGGTCCCGACCCGGATCGGCGACGCGATCAAGCAATTGCCCGACGCGCCGTTCTACACGGCGGTGGTGTGCCTCGGCTTCTTCACCGCTTCGCGCGTCGCCGAGCAGGTCCGCGCCGGCATCCAGGCGCTGCCGCGGGGCCAGCGCATGGCCGGCACCGCCATGGGCTTCACGACCTATCAGACCTACCGCTACGTGCTGCTGCCCAACGCCTACCGGATCATCCTGCCGCCGATGACCTCGGAATTCCTCAACAATCTCAAGAACACGTCGGTGGCGCTGACCATCGGCCTGCTGGAACTGACCGCCCGGGCCCGCTCGATGCAGGAATTCTCGTTCCAGGTGTTCGAGGCGTTCACGGCGGCGACGATCCTCTACGTGATCATCAACCTCGTGGTCGTCACGGCGGCGACCTTCCTGGAGAAGGCGGTCGCCATCCCCGGCCAGCGCTGAGGGCCGCCCGCTTCCGTTCCGCCACCCCGCCCGACGGCCACCGGTAACAGGCCCCGATGCTCT
>NZ_BACT01000260.1:0-993 GCF_000333255.1 Methylobacterium sp. B1
GCTCCACGGGTCGTGTTGGTGAAGCCGATCTTGTAGCCGACATTCCGCTCGCCGCGCCCGGCACGCAGGCTCCGGATCGCCTCGGCGACCCGGTAGGCTGCCGGCAGGTCGAAGGTCGGATCCCAGCCGGTCAGCGGTGCGATGGGGCGGCGATGCTCGTGCGCGGCCAGGATGGTGCGCGCGTGGGCCGCGGCGGATATCGGCTCGGTCATCGGCAACAGGGTCCAGGCCGACGCGACGTCATCCGCGCCGGGCCGCCTCGATCGCGGCGACGTCGATCTTCCCCATGGTCATCATGGCCGTGAACGCGCGCCGGGCCTCCGCGCCGCCGGCCGCCAGCGCGGCGGTGAGCACGCGTGGCGTGATCTGCCACGCGATGCCCCAGCGATCCTTGCACCAGCCGCAGGCGCTCTCCTGCCCGCCATTGTCGACGATGGCGGTCCAGAGCCGGTCCGTCTCCGCCTGGTCGTCCGTGGCGATCTGGAACGAGAAGGCCTCGCTGTGCCGGAAGGCGGGACCGCCGTTCAGGCCGATGCACGGGATGCCGGCCACCGTGAACGCCACCGTCAGCACGTCCCCCGCCTTGCCCGACGGGTAATCGGTCGGTGCCCGGTAAACCGCGCCCATGGCGCTGTCCGGAAAGGTCGCGACGTAGAATCGGGCGGCCGCCTCGGCCTCCGTGTCGTACCAGAGGCAGATCGTGGCCTTGGGAATTTCGCTCTCGCCGAGCGCGTTCCGGGCGTCCTGATCCTCGGCGACCACGCTGGCCATTGTGGTGCCTCCCTTGCCGTTCCCGTGCCATGCCGACGGGCGGGCCTCGCCGCCGGCCGACAGGGGCCGCGGCACGCCCCCATACAACCATGAGATGTCGACCCGGCAAAGACCGACACGCGGGACCGGCCGGTCGGGTTGGCCGCACGGATTTGCGTCGCCGCGCGATCGACCGCGCGGGGACCGTTTTGCCCGGCGCCGTGGAGGCCCGGCCGGGACGCG
>NZ_BACT01000259.1:0-3195 GCF_000333255.1 Methylobacterium sp. B1
CATCACTGCGGCAACGCTTCAATTCGATAGGCAGATCGGCAATGTACGGCGCGTCCTACGCGGAAGCCTACACGGAAGTCTTGGACGATTCACCCACCCTCGCCCGGGAGCGGGAACGGGCGGCCTTCGATCGGGCCATCGCTCTGATGAAGGAGGCCGAGGCCGCCCCTGCATCGGCGGAACTGCGTCAGGAGGCCATCAGCTTCCTGCAGCGCCTCTGGAGCATGCTCATCGATGATCTCGCCAATCCCGAGAACGCGCTGCCGGCGCAATTGCGGGCGGACCTGATCTCCATCGGATTGTGGAACTTGAGCCAGACCGACCAGATCCTCCGCGGCGATGCGACGGGGTTCGAGGCTCTCATCTACGTCAATACGCTGATCCGCGATGGTCTCCAATGAGCCGCTCGATCAATCTCAGCCTGCGAGGCCAGGAGCGCATCTTCATCAACGGGGCCGTTCTCAGAGTGGACCGCAAGGTCACGATCGAGCTGCTCAACGACGCGACCTTTCTTCTCGAAGCCCATGTGCTGCAGGTCGAGCAGGCGAAGACGCCGCTGCGCCAGCTCTACTTCATCGCCCAGGCCATGTTGATCGATCCCAGCAATGCCGGCCAAGTCCGACAGGCTTACGATAAAGTCGAGCAGACGATCCTGGCTCAGACTCCTGATCGCGCCGTCGTTGCGGCGCTCGCAGCGGCGCGCGACCTCCTCAACCGGGGTCGGCCGTTCGAGGTCCTGCGGATGCTGCGCGGAGTCTTCGAACCGGAAGACGCGCCATCCCGACCGAACTCGAACAGTCTCACTCATCAGGTCGCCTGACGAACCGTCAGGGAATAGGCGCCGAAACCAGACGGAGGTCGAGCCATGTCCATACCGGCAACCCAATCTACGAACCCGTCAACCGCGAATGTCGCGGCCCGAACGGCCCCGGCCGCGAAGCCGTCGACTCTGAACTACGACACCTTCCTCAAGCTCCTCATGGCGCAGATGAAGAACCAGGATCCCACGGCGCCGATGAAATCGACGGATTACATGGGCCAGCTCGCGACATTCTCGCAGGTTGAGCAGAGCGTGAACATGAATAGCAAGCTCGATGCCTTGCTCACCTCCTCGAGTCTGTCCCAGGCCAGCAATCTCATCGGGCACACCGTCACCTCCGCGGACGGATCGGTCACGGGAACAGTCACGTCCGCGCGGGTGACGAAGGACGGCCTGATCGTACATCTCGATAGCGGCCAGGATGTCCCCTACGAATCCGGCCTGACCGTGTCCTAGAACCGTCCCCGGCCTGACGGCAGCCGGTCGGCGGCCCCAATGCCACGGCATGCGCGATCGTTCGACGAGCCGGCATCCGCGTCATCGCAACGTTCGCGGCGATCGCAGTCGACACGCCGGCCTGAACCGCCAGCCGCGGCCCAGCAGGGCGCGGCTTGGACGGGAATCGATGGCGCGCGCGGGCCGCTGCGATCCCGGCAGGCCTCCGATCCGACATCCGCAAGGGCTCGCGGAGGCGATGACGCCGGAGCGTCGGCGCAGACCGAACTCACCCCATCAGACCGAGTCGAGCCCGTCTGCCGGCCAGACGGTTTCCGGCGAACGTCCGCCTCTCTCGAATGCCCCTGCGAGAATCCCCGTCCGGCCCCATGAACGAGATCGACGCCCTTGAACTCGTCCGCGCCGCCATCTGGACGATCATCGTCGCCTCGGGGCCGGCGGTCGGGGCCGCGATGGTGGTGGGGATCCTGATCGCCCTGTTCCAGGCGCTGACCCAGATCCAGGAGGTCACCCTCACCTTCGTCCCGAAGATCGTGGTCGTCCTGCTGGTGATGATCGTCAGCGGCTCCTTCGTGGGCGGCCAGATCTACGCCTTCACCGAGATGGTCTACGGCCGGATCGTGACAGGCTTCCGCGCGGTGTCGGAATGAGCGGCGTCGAAGGCGGAGGGGGGTCTGCGCGCGGCACGTCGGACGCGGCGGCGCGCAAGGCGCGCCGCCCGGGCATCGGAGCCGGGTGCGCGGACTGACGCCATGCAGGCGCAAGCTTGATGATCCAGAAGTCCCATCACGACACGAGGGGGTGAGAGCGTGGCATCGGCCGTACAAGCGCTCGCGCCGGACAGACGAATCCGGCGGGATGTCTGGTTCGCGATCGGCATCATCGCGATCCTCGCGATCCTGTTCCTGCCCGTTCCGGCCGTGCTGATCGATATCGGGCTGGCGCTCTCCATCGCCATCTCGGTGCTGATCCTCATGGTCGCGCTCTGGATCCACAAACCGCTGGAATTCTCGTCCTTTCCCACGATCCTGCTGATCGCGACGCTGCTGCGTCTGGCCCTCGGGATCGCGACGACGCGGCTGATCCTGTCCAACGGGGATGCGGGCGTCGACGCGGCCGGCCACGTCATCCAGGGCTTCTCGCAGTTCGTGATGAGCGGCGACTTCGTGATCGGGCTCGTGGTGTTCGCCATTCTGATCACGGTCAACTTCCTCGTGATCACCAAGGGCGCCACGCGCATCGCCGAGGTCGGCGCGCGCTTCACCCTGGACGCGATCCCCGGCAAGCAGATGGCGATCGACGCCGATCTCTCAGCCGGCCTCATCGACGACAAGGAGGCGCAGCGGCGTCGGCGCGAGCTGGAGGAGGAGAGCGCGTTCTTCGGATCCATGGACGGCGCCTCGAAGTTCGTGCGCGGCGAAGCCATCGCCAGCCTGATCGTCATCGCGGTCAACATCTTCGGCGGCATCATCATCGGCGTCACCCGTCACAGCCTGCCGCTGGGCAAGGCCGCCGACGTCTTCACCAAGCTCTCGGTCGGTGACGGACTCGTCTCGCAGATTCCGGCCCTCATCGTGTCCCTGGCCGCGGGCCTTCTCGTGTCCAAGGGGGGGACGCGCGGAACCGCCGAGCAGGCCGTCCTCGGCCAGCTCGGCGCCTATCCGCGGGCGCTGTTCGTCGCCTCGGGTCTGATGCTGGTCTTCGCGATCCTGCCCGGGATGCCGTTCCTGCCCTTCGCCGTCCTGAGCGTCTTGATGGGCACCATCGCCTATCTGATTCCGCGCCGCCTCGCGGAGGCGCAATCGAAGGTCGATGCCGCGGTGAAGGCCAAGGAGCAACAGCGTCTCCTGGAGCACCANGAGAGCGAGGCCGTGAAGGACTCGCTGAAAACCGCCGAGATCGAGTTGCGGCTGGGCAAG
>NZ_BACT01000258.1:0-16813 GCF_000333255.1 Methylobacterium sp. B1
GACGGCCACGTGCTCGCGAACCCGATGGGGCTCGGCATCAATCCGGCCGGGTTCACGATCCACAGCGCCATCCACGCCGCCCGCGCCGACGCGATCTGCGTGCTGCACACCCACACGGTGGCGGGGGTCGCGGTCTCCTGTCAGGAGGAGGGGCTGCTGCCCCTGAACCAGTGGTCGATGCAGTTCACGGGGCGCGTCGCCTACCACGCTTACGAGGGCATCGCCCTCGATCTCGACGAGCGGCAGCGGCTGGTGGCCGATCTCGGCGACAAGCCCGTGATGGTGCTGCGCAACCACGGCCTGCTGACCTGCGGGCGCACGGTCGGCGAGGCGTTCCGGCTGATGCACAACATGGAGCGCTCGTGCCGGGCGCAGCTGGCGATCCAGGCGGCCGGCGCGCCGGTGATCCGGCCCTCCGCCGCCATCGCCACCAAGACCGCCGGGCAATACGCCGCCGGCTACGACCGCGTCGTCGTCCAGGGAGCGCCCGACAACGAATGGGCGGCGTTCAAGCGGATGCTGGCGCGGACCGATCCCGATGTCTTCGCGGCGGGGTGAGGCGCGACGTCGATCGGGTGGGATCCGCGCCCCCGCTTCCGGGCGGGCGGTTTCACCCGTATTCCGCCGGCCATCAAAGTCGTGAGCGACGAGTGCCTGTCCCCTCTCCCTCGTGAGGCGGAGCGCGCGGCGCCGGCTGTGTGACGTCGGTCGCTTCTGCGGGGGAGGGGGACGCGTCGCCCCTCGCCCCCCCTCACCCCTCCGTCCAGGCCCCGCTCGACCGGTAGGTCTGCTTCAGGAACGCGATGAAGGCCCGGGTCTTGGCGGGCACGAAGGCGCGGCTCGGATAGACCGCGAAGATGCCCGCCGAGGCCGCGGCCGTGTAGGCGGGCAGCACCACCTCCAGGAGCCCGCCGCGCAGCTCCGCGTGCACGTCCCAGGTGGAGCGGAGCGCGATCCCGAGGCCGCCGATCACCGCCTCGCGCACCACCTCGTTGGAATGGGTGCGCAGGGGGCCCGACGCGGTGACCGTGCAGGGTCCCTCCGGTCCGATGAGCCGCCAGGGGTTCTGGTTCTCGGTGGCGAGGCACACATGGCCGCGCAGATCGTCCAGGGTCTGCGGTCGCCCCGCCGCATCGAGGTAGCTCGGCCGCGCGCACAGAACCCGCCGCACCGGCGCGAGGCGCACCGCCGTCAGTCCGGAACTCTCCAGCGCGCCCACCCGGATGGCGAGGTCGTAGCCGCGCTCGACGATGGACTCGAAATCGTCGCTCAGCTCCAGGTTCAGCACGAGGTCGGGGTGGAGGGCGAAGAAGGCCCCCAGATGCGGGACGATGTGCAGGCGCCCGAAGGAACTCGGCGCCGTCACCCGGAGCGTTCCCCGCGCCCGCGTGGCGTTCTGCGAGACGAGGCTTTCGGCCTCCGCGATGGCGTCGACGATCGGGGCGATCCGCTCGAAGAACGCCGCGCCGATATCGGTCGGCGCCAGCCGCCGCGTGGTGCGGTGCAGCAGGCGCACGGCGAGCCGCTCCTCCAGCCGCTTCAGCCGCTTCGAGACCACCGCCACCGACAGGCCGAGCTCCGACCCGGCCCGGGTCAGGCTGCCGGTTCGCACCACCCGGGCGAAGATCTCCAGGTCGCTCTGGTCGTTCATTCTCAACGCTGCGGAAAAAATTAAATCCCTTTTGCCGACTTTTCGGCGGGTGCCAAGCGGTCTATCGCTGTGAGATCAAAAAAATTTCACGGGCCGTTCGACTTTTTCTGACGCACGGCGCCCCATTTCCCAGAGGATCGCATGTCGAATCTCGTCGTCGCCGAGGATCTCCGCACCTTCCTGTCCGAGGAGGCGCTGCCCGGAACCGGCCTCTCGGCCGACCGGTTCTGGTCGGGCTTCGCGGCGATCGTCCGCGACCTCGCACCGCACAATCGGGCGCTGCTCGACCGGCGCGACGGCCTCCAGGCCGACATCGATTCCTGGCACCGCGACCATCGCGGCCTGCCGCACGATCCGGCCGCCTACGCGGCCTACCTCACGCAGATCGGCTACCTGCAGCCGGAGCCCGACGCTGTGCGGGTGACCACGGAGAACGTGGACGCGGAGATCGCGCAAAATGGCGGGCCCCAGCTCGTCGTGCCGATCTCGAACGCCCGCTACGCGCTCAACGCCGCCAATGCCCGCTGGGGCAGCCTCTACGACGCCCTCTACGGCACCGACGCGATCCCGCAGGACGGCGACCTCGCCCCCGGCACCGGGTTCAACCCGGCCCGGGGCGCCGCCGTGGTGGCCAAGACCAAGGCCCTCCTCGACGCGACCGCCCCGCTCAGCGTCGGCTCCTGGGCGGATGCGGTGGGCTTCTCGGTGACGGGCGGCCGCCTCGCCGTCGCTCTCGGCGCCGGACGGAGCGCCGGCCTGACCGGCACGGCGGACTTCGCGGGCTATACCGGCGCCCCCGAGGCGCCGACCGCGCTCCTGCTGCGCCACAACGGCCTGCACGTCGAGATCGTCATCGACCGGACGAGCCCGATCGGCCGCACCGACCCCGCCGGCATCGCCGACGTGGTGCTGGAATCCGCCCTCTCGACCATCATGGACATGGAGGATTCGGTCGCCGCCGTGGACGCGGCCGACAAGGTCGCGGTCTATCGCAGCTGGCTCGGCCTGATGCGCGGCGACCTCGTGGCCACCCTGTCCAAGGGCGGCCGGACCGTCGAGCGGCGGCTTGCCGCGGACCGCACCTACACGGCGCCCGACGGGGGAAGCCTGACCCTGCCGGGGCGGTCGCTGATGCTGGTCCGGCATGTCGGCCATCACATGTACACCGACGCCGTGACCCTCGACGGCGCCGAGATCCCCGAGACGCTCCTCGACGCGGCGGTGACCGCGCTGATCGCCCTGCACGACCTGAATGGGACCGGCTCCTTGCGCAACAGCCGGACGGGCTCGGTCTACATGGTCAAGCCGAAGCTGCACGGCCCCGACGAGGTCGCCTTCGCGGTGGAGCTGTTCGGGCGGGTCGAGGCCCTCGTCGGGCTCGCGCCGCGGACGCTCAAGATCGGCGTGATGGACGAGGAGCGGCGCACGACGCTCAACCTGAAGGCGGCGATCGCCGCCGCGGCGGACCGGCTGTTCTTCATCAACACCGGCTTCCTCGACCGGACCGGGGACGAGATCCACACCTCCCTGGAGGCCGGTCCAGTGGTCCGCAAGGATTCCATGAAGGCGACCGCCTGGATCAAGGCCTACGAGGACGGGAATGTCGATGCCGGCCTCGCCTGTGGCTTGCCGGGCCACGCGCAGATCGGCAAGGGCATGTGGGCCGCCCCCGACCAGATGGCGGCGATGCTGGAGGCGAAGGGCGCCCACCCGGAAGCCGGCGCCAACACCGCCTGGGTGCCGTCGCCGACGGCGGCCACGCTCCACGCGCTGCACTACCACCGGACGGATGTCCGTGCCCGCCAGGCGGACCTGGCCGGCCGGGCGCCCGCCACCCGGGACGCCATGCTGATCCTGCCCCTCGCCGAGGGCGCCTTTGCGCCGGAGGCGATCCGGGAGGAGCTCGACAACAACTGCCAGGGGATCCTGGGCTACGTGGTCCGCTGGATCGACCAGGGCGTCGGCTGCTCGAAGGTGCCGGACATCCACGAGGTCGGCCTGATGGAGGACCGCGCCACCCTGCGGATCTCCAGCCAGCACATCGCCAACTGGCTGCGCCACGGGATCGTGGACCGGGCGCAGGTCGACGCGGCGTTGCGGCGGATGGCGGCGGTGGTCGACCGCCAGAACGCGGGCGATCCGGCCTACCGGCCGATGGCTCCGGGCTTCGACGGCCCGGCTTTCCGGGCCGCGGAGGCCCTGGTGTTCGAGGGCGCGCGCCAGCCCAACGGCTACACCGAGTTCGTGCTGCACCGGTTCCGCCGGGAGGCGAAGCGCCGACAGGCCGACGGTCGGGCGGCCTGAGGCCGGGGAACGCGGGCGCCAGGATCAGGGGCCGGGTTCGACAAGCGATCGTCGCCCCGCGGCGCGCCCTCCCGCATTTCTGAGGGCCGGCGCCCGCCGGGGGGGGCGCCGGCCGGCCAGGCCGGGTTCCCCGATCCGCGGGCCGGTCACCCGCGGCCGCTCAGCGGCGCTTGCGCGTCATCACGTAGACGAGGAGATTCGCCACCGCCCGGTAGAATTCCGCCGGGATTGCCTGATTGATCTCCACGTGGTCGTACATCGCCCGGGTCAGGGCCTTGTCGACGACCACCTCGATCCGGTTCCTCTCGGCGATCTCGCGGATGCGCAGGGCGATCAGGTCCGCCCCCTTGGCCAGCACCACCGGGGCGTCGCTCTCGCTCTGATCGTAGCGCAGCGCGATGGCGAAGTGCGTCGGGTTCGCCAGGATCATCGTGGCGCGGGGCACCGCCGCCATCATCTGCTTGCGCAGCCGGTCCTGCGCCAGCGAGCGCAGCCTGGCCTTCACAAGCGGGTCGCCCTCGAGCTGCTTGAACTCGTCCTTCAGCTCCTGTCGCGACATCCGCAGGTCACGCTGCCAGCGCAGGCGGGACCAGACCAGATCGCCCGCCACCAGCGCGATGGTCGCCACGCTGACGGCCGAGATGAGGCGGACCGACAGGGTCAGCAGGAACTCGGGCAGGCCGATCGGATCCACAAACATGGCGTCCACGATCTCGTACCGGTCTGCGCGCAGAACCATGAAGGACATGCCGCCGATCGCCAGAAACTTGAAGAGGCTCTTTCCGAACTCGACAAACCCCTGTGTACTGAAGATCCGCTTCCAGCCGCTCGCGGGCGAGATGCGAGACCATTGGGGCTGGATGCGATCAAACACGATGCGGGGCGCGTTCTGAAAGATCGAGGCGGCGATCCCGGCGACGAGCAGGATCACCAGAACCGGCAACAGGAACCGGCCCATTTCCAGGGCCAGGGCGTGAACGAGGCGCGTGGCGTCCGGGCTGGTCTCCACGCTGAAGTTGCGCGGCTGCTCGAGGAGCAGGGTGAGCCGCCGCACGAATGCAGCCCCCTGATCCCGCACCACGAACACGAGGAAGACCAGCAGGCCCATGATCGAGGCGAAGACCGGGGCCTCGCGCGAGAAGGGGGTATTGCCCTGCGCGACCGCGTCGCTGATCTTCTTCTCGCTGGCCGCCTCGGTTTTGCTCTCCTTGTCATCCGACATCGCGGCAGTCCCGCTCAGCGGATGTAGGTCTCATCCGAATCCGCGGAGCTGAGTTCGATCTCGCCTCGGGCGGCCATCTCGAGCGCCTGATCGGTGATCGCGCGGCGGGCCTCGTGCACATCCCGCTGCGAGGCGGGCTCGCCGCCCTCGAGTTCGTGCTCCACCAGGCGCCGCGCGCGGGCCGTCAGGGCACTGAGCACGACGTTGCGCAGCTGTCCGCTCGTGCCCTTGAGCGCCAGGATGACCTTCTCGTGGGGGATCTGGTCGAACAGGGTCGTGCGGGCCCGCGGTGTCAGGTTGATGATGTCGTCGAAGGTGAAGAGCAGGCTCTTCAGGATCTCCGCCGATTTCGGGCGCGACTGCGTGAGGTTGTCCAGGACCTCCTCCATGCTCTGGCGCTCCATCTTGTTGATGATGTCGGCCATGCGCGAATGGGTATCCGCCGCGGCGTTGCGCGCCAGATTGATCATGAAGTCCTCGTGGATGGTCTGTTCGATCATCTTCATCGTGGTCTCGACGATCGGCTTGAACGTCAGCATGCGCCGCATGACCGCGTTGCGCATCGGCGCCGGGAGCTGGGCCATCACCTTGGCGGCACAGGCCGGCTTGACCTTCGACAGGATCAGGGCCGCGGTCTGCGGATGTTCCTTGATCAGGTAGGCGGCAAGAGCCGTCTCCGAGCCGTTCGAGATCCGGTCCCAGATCGACCGCTCCCCCCCGCCGAGCACATCGGCCATGATCTCGGCGATCTGCTCCGGAGGCAGGACCCCCTCCAGCAGCTTCTCCATCTCGCGGGCCGTCCCGATCAGGTTCGCCCCGTCGGCGAAGAAGGCCGCCAGCTGCTCGACGATCGTCTCGAGCTGCGGCTTGGGGACGGGCCCGAGCTGCGAGACGGCGCGCGTGATCTGCTTCAGTTCGGCCTGGTCGAAATACTTGACGAGCCGGCTGGCCGTCGTCTTCTTCATCGCGATGAGGACGGCCGCGACCTCCTCGGCAGGGGTCAGCACTCTTCGACCGACTTTGGTCATGGAACCTGCGGCCATGGCGCTGCTTCCTCTCAGCCGTTGGAATCGGCCGCTGCGGGACCGACGATTTCGGTGAGGGACACGCCGAAGCGGGAATTGTCGTCCTCGACCACGACGACTTCGCCCCGGGCGATGACGCGGCCGTTCACGACGACGTCGACCGGTTCGCCCACGCGATGGTCCAGGGGAACGATCGCTCCTCGGCCCAGCTTCATCAGGTTGGCGACCGGCATCGTGGCCGATCCGAGGACCACCTGCATCAAGACCGGAATCCGGAGGATGGAATCGAGATTCCGGCCATGGCCCAAGCGCTCGTCCTGCGCCCGCTGGCCGTCGGCATGCGCCTCGATCTTGGCGAACAGGCTGTCGCTATGCCCACTCCCGGTCCCGGACTCGACATTCACGTGGTCTGCGGGGGATGACATCAAACGCTCCTCAAGGATGGGACGATTCGCGGCCGAGCCGCACCGGGACCGGCGGTCGCGGGGGAGGGTGGCCACGTCGGCTGAGCCGGCATCAGGCGCTCGTCAGGTTGCCGCCGACGGCAGGTTCAGGGCTCGCATCGCCGGGCTGTGCCGCGTTCGCCAGCCTGATCCGCTCCGCCTTCAGCTCGGCCAGGGCCACCTTGGCGCACTCGATCTCGCGGCTCAGATCTTCGAGGACGACACGCCCGTCCTGGGCGAAGGACTGGACGGCGTTGCTCGCGCCGACGAGGGCGGACGCGCTCCAATCGACCATGTCGCGGTACTGGGCATGATACCGGTCGAGCCGCTTCAGTCGCATGTACATCGGTACGAGGCAGGCGGTCGTCGCGACCAGGGCCGCGAACAGCAGGGCCTCAGCGAGAGAGAACATCATCGATAAATTCCTGATCCTGATCGATGAAGCGGTCCACGCGCAGGACGACGCCGCCCTCCTCCTGCCCGACATCGCACCAGAACAGATCGCGGTCGTTGCCGACCAGCTTGACACGGCTGCGCGGGGTCGCCCGCAGTTCTAGCACCTGGCCCACGCTGAGCTCGGCGATCTCGCCGAGCGTCAGCTGCTTCTCCTCCAGGATCGCCTTGAGGGTCACCGGCGTCTTCTGCACCTCGCCGGCGATCTGCTTCGTCCACCGGGAGTCCCGGGCGGAGGTCTCACCCACCAGGATCCGCGCCAGGCTCTGCCGCATCGGATTCAGGACGGATTGCGGGATGACGATGAACATCTCTCCGCCGCGATTGAGCGCCTGCAGGACGAATTTCGCCGCCACCGCTTGGTTGTTCCGGCGGCCGATGACGGCGAAATCCATTCGCAGCTCCGTCCGCTCGAGCTTGAACGGCGTGTCCGCCACCAGCGCGAATGCGGACTGCATCGCCTTGCCGATCTGCTCGAAGAGGCGCTGCGCGATCCGCATCTCGATATTCGAGAAGGATCGTTCCTCGTCGAGCGGCGGTTCGGAGCCGTCGGCACCGAGGAGCGCCTCCACCATCGTGAAGATGAAGTCGCGGTCGAAACCGACCAGGATGTGACTGTCCCATTCGGGCGCCTTGAAGATGCCGGCGACCGCGTTCGCCTCGTAGGGCTCCAGGATGTCTCCGAACCGCTGGCTCTCGACATTGCTCAGCGAGAAGTAGACCGGGGAGGCTGCGAGGTGGCGGAGCTGCTCCGCGCAGAACGTCGCCGCCCGGTCGAGGATCACGTGCAGCATCGGCAGGCGATCGAGGGAGAGCCCTGCGGCGTCCAGGAGCCGATCCCGGATGTCGTTGGCGACCGGTTGTTTGTCCATGATCAAGCCGCCTCACGCAGGGCGCTCTCGCTGCGCGGCGCGCCCGTGATCGTCGCGTTCTCCACCTCGTCGATCGTCGGCCGGTAGGCCGCCGTGATGGCCTTGCGGCCATGCTCGACGGCGATCTGGGGCAGCGCGCCGTTCATGAAGGCCAGCAGAGTCTGCTTGACGATGATGAAGACCCGGGCCTGCGCCTCGCGGGTCGCCTTCACCTTGTTGGCGAGCGGCGCCACGACGCTGTAGGAGACGAGAATGCCGGTGAAGGTGCCCACCAGGGCGGCCCCGATCAGGCTTCCCAGCAGGGCGGGGGATTGGTCGAGCGCCCCCATCGCCTTCACGATACCGAGGATCGCCGCCACGATCCCCAGGGCCGGCAAGCCGTCGGCCATGTTCATCAGCGCGAAGTAGACCTTCAGCTTGTCGCCGCGGTGCGTCGCGATCTCCTCCTCCATCAGCGCCTCGATCTCGTAGGGCCGCGCATTGCCGACCAGAATGAGACGGACATAGTCGCAGATGAACAGCGTCAGTTCCTGGTCGCGGGCCACGCGCGGATAGGCCTTGAAGATCTCGGACTCATCCGGTCTGTCCAAGTGAGTTTCGACCTCGTTGCGCGGCTTTGACCGAAGTTCCCGTGTCAGCGCGAACAAAAGGCCGAGCAAGGAAAGGTAATCCTCCTGTCTCGGCTCCCGTGCGAACAGAGCATCCCGGACCGCACCGGCGGTGTCCATCACCACCCGCGCCGGGTTGGCGACGATGAACGCACCGATCGCGGCGCCCCCGACAATGATGAATTCGAAAGGCTGCCAGACCACCATGAGGTGGCCGCCCATGGCCCAGAAGCCGCCCGCGACACAGACCATCGCGGTCAGCAAGCCGATGATAACACCCACGTAGCGCCTCGACGTCGTATGGATCGCTACACCGGGCCGTAGACGGTCATGCTTGCGTCGGGCTGGAGCCTGCGTGGGGCGCCCGATGCCGTTGCCGGGGCGATTGCCCGTCCGAGACGGGCACTCGCCCTTGCCCTTGCGACGCCGACGATCCCGAAGCCGCAGCCCGTCGCGGAAGGGCGCCTTTCTCAGAGGACACCGCAGCAAACCTCGAACGGGATCCCGATCGAGATCGCTCGGTCGTCCCTCAGCAGAGGGACGGATGTCGGGCGCGGCACCGACAGAAGCCGGGCGCTGTCAATCACGGCCTATCAGAGGACAGCGAACGCCATAAGGTTATTCCGGATACGCGCCCCATCTCCGCTGCGCACGACGGCCTCGGCGACGACCCAGGCAAGGTCCGGACAAGCTCCACCACCTAAAAAGAGTCTGGCCCCGGCCTGCGAGATTGGCAAACTCTCATCGATATTGTGGCTGAATCATTGTCGCAATACGACAAACTTCATACAAAACCTGGAGACGACACATGTCTTCGACGGCCGCACAATATCAGATCATCTCGAGAGATATTTCCAAATCATTGATCAACAAGGCTGCAGAAAGATCTGTGGCCCTCGAGACAAAATATTTTGCCGACCACATCGGCAGCGTTAAATCCGTCGATGATTTCATCGGCAATGCGCGCTTGTTCGCGTTCGCGATGCGGGCTTTTGGCCTTGAAGACATGACCTACGCCAAGGGCTTCATGAAGAAGGTTCTTCTGGGAGAGCCCGATGCGAACGGGCACATTCTGGTCAACCGACTTCAGGATTCCCGATACAGGGATTTTGCAAACGCCTTCAACTTCAGGTCTTACGGCGAGGATCCCAGTAAGCCGAAGACATTTGACAACCCCGAAATCGCGGCCATGATGGAGGCCATCGGATCGAACAAACCGATTGAACAGCGCCGCTCCCAATACGACAACCAAACAGAACGCGACGCACAATACATCCTGGACATTGCAGAGCACGTCAAATCCGCAAGCGACATCGCCGCGGATCGCAAACTGTCCTCCATTATCCGGACGGCGGTCGGGCTGCCGCCGGCCTCCGAGAAGGACGACATCGCAACACAGGCCTCACAGATCGAGAGCAAATTTGACGCTGCGACCTTCGGGAATCCGACGGCTTTGAACCAGCTCGTCGATCAGTTTGTCGAGGCCCGCAAGGACGGTCGCAGAGCGATCGTCGATTCTTATTTCCGGCCCGCGGGAGTCTATGCAGGATCCGACGCGGAAACGGAGAAATTGGTCACTTATTTCAAGGCTAAGGCGGGCACCCTTTACTCCGCTGCGGATATCGTTGCCGATGGCGTGCTCACAGACATTGTCTGGACCACCCTGGGCCTTCCCGCCACCACGGCATCGAAAGACTCCGACGCCCAGGCCGCTCTGATCGCGAAGAAACTCGACGTCCTGACACTGCGAGATCCCAGGACTCTCAGCCAGTTTCTTGATCGATTCAAGGATGCGCGCAACGCGGCTCGCACGGCGACGATCGACGCCTATGTCCAGCAGACCCTGGAGAGCGATGTCGGCGCAGAGGATCAGGGCACGCGGCTGGCCCTCTACTTCCGGCGCCAGGCCGGAAACGTCAAATCCGCGTATGGCATCCTGGCTGACAAGGCGCTGGCCGAAGTCGTTCGGACAGTGCTCGGCCTCTCTCCGGAGACAGCAAGGTCAAATATTGATTCTCAGGCGGCGATGATCAACAGAAAAATCGATATATCGAGCTTCAAAGATCCGGAAAAACTCGACAAATTCATCAAGCGCTTCACGATCATGTGGGATCAGAAGAACGATACGGCATCGACGCCGACGCTGTCGCTCTTCGGCGGGTCCGATTCGGGCTTCGACACCGGGCTTCTGCTCAAGCTGCAATCCATCCGGCTGGGGGGGCACTGACATGCAGGCGTCGCTTTACGTCACGCTGTCCGCCCAGATGGCGCTCGAACAGCGCCTGAACACCGTGGCGACCAACGTCGCCAATCTCGGGACCGCCGGCTACCGTGCGGAAGAGGTCAAGTTCGAGACGATCCTGTCCGAGGCGGGCGGGCGCGAGGTCGCGTTCACGACGCCGGGCGAGACCTTCCTGTCGCGCAAGGCCGGACCGCTCATCAAGACGGATTCGCCCCTCGACGTCGGCGTGCAGGGGGACGGCTGGCTGGCCGTGCGGGGCCCAGGAGGTCCGGTCTATACCCGCGACGGCCGGATGCAGGTCACGGCGGCCGGCGACCTGCAGGATCTGAGCGGGCGCCCGATCCTGGACCCCGGCGGTTCGCCCCTGACCGTCGATCCGGAAGGGCCCCCGATCACGATCGGACAGGACGGGATCATATCCCAGGGCACCAATCAGATCGGCGCACTCGGCGTGTTCCGTCTGGACCCGGCCGCGAAACTCACCCGTGTCGCCGGCGGTGCCGTCGCGTCGGACAGGCCGGGCCAGCCGATTCTGGACTTCAATCAGCGCGACGCGACCACGGTCCGGGTTCAGCAGGGATTCCAGGAGGGGGCCAACGTCAATCCGGTGATGGAGATGTCCCGGCTCATCGAGATCACGCGCACCTTCCAGAATGCGGCCGCCGCGGTGGCCGAAACCGAATCCTCGCTGCAGGACGCGATCCGCGGCCTCGGCCCGAGCGCGTAAGCGACCGCCATCGTGGACTCCACAAGGCTGCCGCGTGCTGAGATGAGCATGAACGCCCTCGACCGGCTCGCCCGCGTGCTGGAGGACCGGGACGATCATCCCCTCGTCAGAGTCGGGGGAGTCGTCCGGGAGATCGGGTTCGGCCATTGCCGCATCCGCATCAACACCCCCCTGCTGAGGCTCGGCGATCGGATGCAGATCGAGACCGGCGGGCGGAATCTCGACGGCGAGGTCGTGCGGATCGACGAAGACGGGGCGATCCTCAAGCCGTTCGAGAGCCGGATCGGCGCCGGCCTCGGATCGCCCGCCTATCGCGTGCCGACCTCGGATCCCCGACCCTGCGAGGACTGGAAGGATCGCGTCATCAACGCCCTGGGGCAGCCCATCGACGGAAAGGGGCCGTTGGCCAAGGGCGCGCGGGCGATGCCGCTGGATGCCGATCCTCCGCCCGCGATGCTGCGGTCCCGGGTGAACCGGCCGCTTCCGACCGGCGTGCGGGCCATGGACCTGTTCACGCCGCTCTGCGCGGCGCAGCGCATCGGCATCTTCGCGGGCTCCGGGGTCGGGAAGACCACGCTGCTGTCCATGCTGGCCCGCTGCTCCGGATTCGACGCCGTGGTCGTCGCCCTGGTCGGCGAGCGCGGGCGCGAGGTTCGGGAGTTCCTCGAGGGCCCTGTACAGGACAGTCGGTCCCGGTCGGTGGTCGTGGTCGCCACGGGCGACGAGAGCCCGATGATGCGCCGGCAGGCGCCGAAGCTCGCGTTCGCCGTCGCCGAGTATTTTCGCGATCAGGGCCAATCGGTCCTGCTCATCCTCGATTCGGTCACGCGCTTTGCCCATGCCGCCCGGGAGGTGGCCCTCGCGGCCGGCGAACCGCCAGTGGCACGGGGCTATCCGCCGAGCGTGTTCGGCGATCTGCCGCGTCTGCTGGAACGGGCCGGGCCGGGGACCGAGGGCGGCGGCACGATCACCGGCATCTTCTCGGTCCTGATCGACGGAGACGACCACAACGACCCGGTGGCCGACAGCATCCGCGGCACCCTCGACGGCCATATCGTCCTCGACCGGGCGATCGCCGATCAGGGCCGCTATCCGGCGATCAACCTGCTCGGCTCGATCTCACGCCTGGCCGACGTCGTGTGGACCCCGCAGCAGCGCGAACTCGTCCGCATGCTCAAGAGCCTGGTCGCGCGTTTCGAGGATTCCCGGGACCTGCGCCAGATGGGGGGATACCAGGCCGGAGCGGATCCGGAACTCGACCAAGCCGTCGTCTTGGTCCCGAAGATCTATGCGGCCCTCCGGCAGGATCCCACCGAGCCGCGCAGCCTCGACGCCTTCCTGGACCTCGCGAACGCGTTGCGAACCTGATCAACGGAGGCACGGGGCGGACCCGGATCCGAGGGGGGAGGGTCGATCGCCCGTGCCGATGGCAGGGCGTCACGAGGAACCGCGTCGCTCGCCGGCGCCGGTTCAGAAAAGCCGCTCGGAAAGCTTCGCGCAAGCGATCTCTGATCAGAGTCGGCCGAACATGATCAAAAAACGGGGACGTTCGTCATGGGACTTTATGGTGTGCTGAACAGCGGCGTCTCCGGAATGAACGCCCAAACCAATCGACTTGGAACGGTTGCTGACAATATCCAGAATCAGAATACAACCGGGTACAAGCGCGCATCAACCGAGTTCTCGTCGCTCCTGATCGACCCGAACCCGGGATCCTACGAGTCCGGATCGGTCGATACGATCGTGCGACACGCGATCACGAGCCAGGGCACCAGATCCGCGACGACGTCCGCCACCGACCTCGCCGTCAACGGCAACGGGTTCTTCGTCGTCAAGGATCCCGGCGGCAGGACTTACCTGACCCGAGCCGGGAATTTCATCGAAGACGCGACAACCAAGGATCTCGTGAATGCAGCCGGCATGCACCTGATGGGCTACAGCCTGGCCTCGGGCGATCCGAAGGTCTCGCTGAACAGCTATGACGGGCTCGTGCCCGTCA
The DNA here is from genome assembly GCF_000333255.1 of Methylobacterium sp. B1. Classification (NCBI taxonomy): domain Bacteria; kingdom Pseudomonadati; phylum Pseudomonadota; class Alphaproteobacteria; order Hyphomicrobiales; family Methylobacteriaceae; genus Methylobacterium; species Methylobacterium sp. B1. The sequence continues at coordinate 13,547 of NZ_BACT01000258.1, forward strand.
ACACGGCCAGCCTGTCCATGCAGGCCCGCCCCTCCACCATCGGAACGATCAGCGGCAACCTTCCTGCCGACGCGGCGATCGTCACGGGCGGGGCGAATTTCACGAAGGCGACCAGCATAACCACCTATGACAATCTCGGCCACGCCGTTGTCGTCGATCTGTACTTCTCGAAGACGGCATCCAACACGTGGCAGGTCTCGGCCTACGATTCCAGCAAACCCGCGAACTTTCCCGGATCACCGCTCGGCCAGACAAATCTGACGTTCGACAGCAATGGCAAAATTCAAGGCCTGCCGAAACTGAACTTTACCGTTCCAAAGGGCCAGCCCATGTCTATCGACATGGCCAACATGACGGCTCTGGCAGGCGAATACACGATCACGGGGGGCGCCAACGGAAGCGCCCCGATGAGCGTCGTGGGAACGGACATCGACAGGGACGGGACGGTGTACGCCGTCTATCAGGACGGCAAGAAGGCGGCGGCCTTCAAGGTCCCGCTCGCCACTGTCGAGAGCCCGGACAATCTGAGTCCGCAGGCCGGCAATGTCTTCGATACCACCCCCAGTTCGGGCACGCCCCAATCGGCTTCGCCACCGTCGGCGGGCGCGGGCAGATCCTGAAGGGCATGCTCGAAGAATCGAACGTCGATCTCGGACCCGAGCTGGCGACGATGATCCAATCGCAGACCAGCTACGGCGCCAATTCCAAAGTGTTTCAGACCGGCGCCGAAATGCTCGAACTCCTCGTGAACCTGAAGCGCTGAGCTGGAATAGAGGACGTTCCACATGGGCCTTTCCGTTGCACTGAACGCCGCGCGCGGATCCCTGCTCGCCAACGCGACCCAGACCGACGTCGTGTCGCGGAACATCGCCGGGGCCCACGATCCGGCCTATTCGCGAAAGATCGCATCGCTCGTCACGACGGACGGGCCGGTCCGGGTCGTCATCAACCGCGCCAGCAACACGGCGTTGTTCGATCGGATGATGAGCAGCACGTCGGAACTCGCCGGCTATGAGGCGATCCTGACCGGGCTCACCACGCTGGAGGGTACGGTCGGCGACACGGACGCGCAGCGCTCCATCGCCGCAAAGGTCGGTATCCTGAACTCGGCACTGGGCGATGCCGCCAACCAGCCGAACGACGTGAATCTGGCGAAGGCCGCCGTTGCGGCCGCGCGGGACCTCGCGCGCGCGCTGAACCAAGCGAGCGACACGGTGCAGGCCGCCCGGCTGAGCGCCGACCAGGAGATCGCCGAGTCCGTCGCCACGATCAACGACCTGCTCGGAAAGTTCGACGCGGCCAATAAGGCCGTCGTCCTCGGGACGGCGCGCGGGGACGATATCAGCGATGCGCTCGACAACAGGGACAAGATCCTCACCCAGTTGTCCCAGGAGATCGGCATCAGCACGGTCGTCCGTGAGAACAACGACATGGCGATCTACGCCGATAACGGCTCGCCCCTGTTCGAAAGGCAGCCTCGGACGGTCACCTTCGAACCGACATCCGCCTTCGCGGCCGGGACGACCGGCAAGGCGGTGTTCATCGACGGGATGCGCGTGACCGGCAACGGCTCCCTGATGCCGCTGCAATCCGGCCGGATCGTGGGACAGATGACGATCCGCGACGAAGTCACGGTCACGTATCAGAAGCAGCTCGACGCCATCGCCGCCGGATTGATCAACGCCCTGTCGGAGACGGACAAGACGTCCGCGATCGGCGCGGCCCGGGCCGGCCTGTTCACCTATCCCGGCGGCCCGGCGCTTCCCGGGGCAGGCATTACGGGGCTCGCCCACACCATCCGCGTCAACGCCGCAGCCGATCCCGAGCAGGGCGGCAACCCGTTCACGCTGCGCGACGGCGGCATGAATGCGGGGGCGCAATATCTGTACAACGACACGCAGGCTGCCGCCTTCTCCGATCACTTGAACGCCTTGCGCGCCGCCCTCGGCGCGGAGCGGCCCTTTGCGGCGGCCTCGGAACTGCCGACCTCGGCATCCCTGCAAACCGCCGCGGCGGCGTCGGCGAGCTGGCTCGAAGCCGCCCGCAAGGCTGCGTCCCTCCAAGTCGACAAAGAATCAGCGGTGCTGGACAGCGCATCGACCGCGCTCTCGAACACGACCGGCGTGAACCGCGACGAGGAAGTCGCCTCGATGCTGCAGCTCGAGAAATCCTACGCGGCGTCCGCCAAGCTTATCGCGACCGTCAATGCGATGATCCAGTCTCTCCTTGATGCCGTGAGGTAGCGTCATGAAAACGAGCTACATCTCTACCGCCACGCTCTGGAACTCACCCCGCGCCGGCGCCGCCCGGCTGGAGGCGGAGATCGCGAAGGCGAATGCCGAAATGGTGCAGGGCGGCCGATACGCCGATGTCGGCCTTGAGCTCGGCCACAGGACCGGAACAGACATCAATCTGAGACAGGAGGTCGACGACCTCAAGGCGCAACAGAGCCGCAACAACATAACCGGGCTCCGGGTCAGCGGCACCTACGATGCGCTGACCCAGATCCGGACGGACAGCGAGTCCTTTCTCGCCCTCGTCACCCCTGGAAAGCTGTTCAGCAGCAACGGGGCCGAGACGGTCAAGGAGGCGTCATCGCGACTCTCGGCGCTGATCGCGCATCTGAACTCCGCCGTCGCGGGCCAATTCCTTTTCTCCGGAATCGATACCGACCGACGCCCGATCGCGGATACGCAATCCGTGCCGCCGGCGGCTGCCAAGCTAGCCTTCGCGCAGGCGTTCCAAACCGCCTTCGGCTTCGCTCCCGGAACGCTGCCAGCCGCGACCAACATCACGGCGACACAGATGCAGGCCTTCCTCGACGGCCCCGCATCCGCGCTTTTCGCCGACCCTCAATGGGGTGCGACATGGTCCGGTGCGTCGAACGTCAACATCCGCAGTGAACTCGCTGGCGGCGAAACGGCGGAGACATCCGTCAATGCCAACGTTCAGGCCGTTCGACAGCTCGCAATGCTGTATACGGTCGGTTCCGAAATCGGGCTGACCAGCCTCGCCCCGTCGACGCAGTCGATCGTGTACGACAAGATGCGGGACTTGGCGAGCCATGCCGCGTTCAACCTGACGCAGATCCAAGCCAGCGTCGGCATCGTTCAATCCAGAATGAAAGCCGCCGACAACCTGCTCGATTCCAAGATAAAGTTCCTGACCCTTGGATACAGCAATCTCGAGAGCGTCGATCTCGCAGAACTCAGGACACGCCAGGAAAATCTGAAAGCCGACCTCCAGGTCTCGTACAGTCTGACGAGC
>NZ_BACT01000257.1:0-3847 GCF_000333255.1 Methylobacterium sp. B1
CCGCACATGCCGGCTTGACGCGAGGTGCTCCGCCGCACCAAACCCGGGGGGAGAGCGAGAGGGGCGGCGACCGGCATGGTGACACGGGGCTTCGTCGGACGCAGGCAGCCGCCGGAAACGGGCGCGCGCCTGCCGCCGGGTCAGTATCTCACCGACGATTTCCCGATCCTCCAGATCGGCCCCAACCCGACCGTTGACCTGGCCACCTGGACGTTCACGCTGCGCGCGGGATCGCGGCCGATCAAGGCGTGGAGCTGGGCGGAATTCGAGCCCTTGCGGGTAGAGCAGGCAAGCACGGACCGCGGCGAGCTGTCGGACGCGGAGAGGTGCGGAGGGTTCTAAGGGCATCCGCAGAGAGGGTTTCTGTCGGGATAGCTGTCGGGGCAGCCATTCCGGTCTCTGCTAAGTTTTGGTCGGAGTGGCAGGATTTGAACCTGCGACCCCCACGTCCCGAACGTGGTGCGCTACCAGACTGCGCTACACTCCGAAGGCCGTCCCGCGTCTCCGCCAAGGCCGGCGAGCGGGTGTATAGCCGCGCCTTTCCCCCACCGCAAGCGCGGTGTTGCGCCTTTTCAGCCGAGATGTTCGGGCCAATCGTCGGAGAGCCGGTGGCTCGTGATCGCCACCGCGGCCGAGCGCACCGCAACCGTGGCGAGATGGTCCGCGCCGCAATCGAGATCCGCGAGACTCCACGGGCCGTCCAGTGTCCAGGATCCGTCGCCGACCGCCCGGAGGAGACGCGGGGCTTCAGGCGGAACGGTGACGCTGAACCGGTCGAGGGGCAGCGACAGGCCGCTGCCGAGCGCCTTCACCACGGCTTCCTTGCGGGTCCACAGACCGAAGAAGGCACGCTCGACCGTGCTCCGGGATGCTCGGGACAGGGCTGACACCTCGTCGGCGGCGAAATGCGCCCGCGCGATCCGCAGCGCGTCCACGATCGGCCGGACGGCCTCGACATCGACACCGATGGGCATGTCGCGCGCGATGCCGATCACCGCCCGCGCTCCGGAATGCGACAGGTTGAACTGCCAGGCGCCTCGCGCCGCACTCGCGAGCTCCGGCTTGCCGCCGGGGCCGGCCGTGATCTCCACTTCGGCCGGCGGGAGACCGAGCACGTCGGCGAGCACCGTTCGGAGCGCCGCATGGCTGGCGACGAAGCGCGCCCGATCCGCCGGCCGCAGGAACCGGTCCGCGCGCAGGCGCTCCGCGCCGTCGAGTACGGCGTCGCAGCGATGGAGCCGGTCCGGAGAAAGCCCGAGATCGACGATCCAGACCCGAGCCGCGCTCACGCGACGCCTCGCAGGGGCGGAGAGCTGGCGCTAGCGTCGGCAGGGCGAAACGGCACGGGCGGGGATCCGGTGAGGGCGGTATGAGCAGCATCGGAAACAAGCCCGCCTCCCGCAAGGAGCGGCGTGCGCGATGACCCCGATTGCCGCGGGTTTCGGCAGCGCCCCCTCGGATAAGCCGAGCCTGCACCGGCGAAGGGTCCGCTACGGGGTGTTCTTCGCCACCTATCTCTACCAGGGCCTCATCGCGGGCTTCTCGCTCACCGCCCTCGCCAACCATCTGGCGGCGCAGGGCGTTTCGTCGGCCGAGGTCGGCGTTCACTTCGCCCTGGCGGGACTGCCCTGGACGTTGCAACCCCTGCTCTGGGGACCCTGGGTGGACCGGGCCGGCGACACGCGGATGGGCCGGCGTCGGCCCTTCGCGGTCGCAGCGCTCGTCGGATGCCTCGCGAGTCTCGCGCTCCTCCTCGTCGTCGGAAGCAACGCCATCGGTGCCTTGGGACTGGTCTTCCTCGTTCACAGCGTGTTCGCGTCGCTGCTCGACACCGCCTGCGACCGGATGATCATGGACCATGTCCCGGCGCACGAGCTCGGCCGGGTCAGCGCCTGCACGCGCGCGGGCTTCGTGGCGGGAACCAGCCTCAGCGCCGGGCTCTTCGGCTGGATGCTGGCGACCTGGGGATTCGCCGCGAGCAGCCGCTGGCTGCTCGTCGCCGCGATCCTCGCGAGCCTGCCGATGCTGCTGATCCGCGAGGCGCCGACCGACGCGTTCCTGTCCCTCGAGCGCCGCGGACCGGCACCGCGCCGCGTCCCGATCCGGCGCTTCCTGCGCCGGACCGTCGTCGCGCTCCAGCGGCCGCGTGCCCTGCGTCTGCTCGCCTTGTGCTTCGGCCTGGACGCCGCCCTGGGTCTGTTCGAGCTGCCCTTCTCGATCGATCTGCTCCAGCGTCAGGGCTGGGATGCCGCCGGCCTGTCGCGCCTTCAGGCGATCCTGACCCTGGCGAGCGGCACGGCCGGCGCCGTCGCGGTGGGTCTCTGGTCGGATCGGGCGGGGGCAGCAGCGCCCTTGCGCGTGCTGCTCCTGGGAAGCGCCGTCACCTTCGCGCTCGCCGGCAGCCTGATCGGCGCCGGCCTCATCGGGGCGGCGGGACCGGTGATCCTGGCGCTCACCAGCGTGCTGCCCGGCCTGCTGATCGTCGCCCTGATGCCGGCCCTGCTCGAGTCGAGCCGGGGCCGACCGGGCGCGGCCACGCAGTTCGAAGTCTACATGGCCGCCATGAATCTGGGCTCGGTCGCCGGCACCGCCGTCGCGGGCTGGCTGGCGCCCCTGCTGCCGCTGCACGGGGTCGCCGTCCTCGTCGCCGCAACATTCCTGGCGGCGTTCCGGATGGCGGGAGACGGCGGCCTGCTCAAGTCCCATGCTTGAGGGAACAGGGGACTGCGCGCCACAGCCGACTCCCCGTTGGCCGCCGATGCGTTAGAACCCCGCCATGGCCGTTACGAAATCCGATCCGCTCGATCTCGACCTCACCGCCGAGGATGCGCGCGCCGAGTACGCGCGGCTGTCGGACGCGCTCCTGGAGGCCGACCGGCTGTACTACCAGGAGGACGCGCCCGAGATCTCGGACGCCGAGTACGACCGGCTGCGCCGCCGCCTCGAGGAGATCGAGGCGCGCTTTCCGGATCTCGCCGGCACCGGCGCGGCCAGCACGTCGGTCGGCGCAAAGCCCTCGGAAAAGTTCGCCAAGGTGCGGCACGCCGTACCCATGCTCTCGCTGGGAAATGCCTTCGACGATGGGGAGGTGGCCGAGTTCGTCGCGCGCGTGCGCCGCTTCCTGGGCTGGCCCGACGAGACACCCCTCGCCTTCACGGCCGAGCCCAAGATCGACGGCCTGTCCCTGTCGCTGCGCTACGTGAACGGGCGGCTCGACACCGCGGCCACCCGCGGCGACGGCGAGGTCGGGGAGAATGTCACGGCCAATGCCCGCACGGTGCAGGACATCCCGGCGGTGCTCGCGGGGTCCGGCTGGCCGGAGATCTGCGAGGTGCGCGGGGAGGTCTACCTGTCCCACGCCGATTTCGCCGCCATCAACGCCCGGCAGGAAGCGGCCGGCAAGCCGCTCTTCGCCAATCCGCGCAACGCCGCGGCCGGGAGCCTGCGCCAGCTCGATCCCGCGATCACCGCGTCCCGTCCGCTCCGGTTCTTCGCCTATGCCTGGGGCGAGCTGTCGGCGCCCATCGCGGAGACGCAATCCGGCAGCCTCCAGCGCTTCGCGGACTGGGGCTTGCCGGTGAATCCCCGCACCGAGACCTTCACGGACACGGAGGCGATGCTCGCCCATTACCGCCGCATCGAGGCGGACCGGGCCGGGCTCGGCTACGACATCGACGGCGTCGTCTACAAGGTCGACGACCTCGGCTTGCAGAAGCGTCTCGGCTTCGTCTCGCGCTCGCCGCGCTGGGCCCTCGCCCACAAATTCGCCGCGCAGGAAGCCACGACGGTAATGGAGGACATCGTCATCAATGTCGGCCGCACCGGCTCCCTGAACCCGCTGGCGAAG
>NZ_BACT01000256.1:0-3773 GCF_000333255.1 Methylobacterium sp. B1
GGGCGCCCTGCCGCTGCCGCCCTACATCGCGGGCAAGCGCGCCACGGATACCCGGGACACCACCGACTACCAGACGGTCTACGCCCGGCATCCGGGAGCGGTCGCGGCGCCGACGGCAGGCCTGCACTTCTCCGAGGCGCTGCTGTCCGATCTCGATGCCGCGGGTCTGCGGCGCCACCACGTCACGCTGCATGTCGGCGCCGGGACCTTCCTGCCGGTCAAGGCCGAGGATACCGACGCACACCGCATGCATGCGGAGATCGGCATCCTCGACGCAGCCACGGCCGACACCCTGAACGCGGCGCGGGCCGCGGGGGGCCGGATCGTCGCGGTGGGCACCACGGCGCTGCGCCTTCTGGAGAGCGCCGCCGGCCCGGACGGGACGCTCGCGCCCTTCTCGGGGCCGACCGAGATCTTCATCACGCCGGGCTATCGGTTCCGCGCGGTCGACGCGCTCGTGACCAACTTCCACTTGCCGCGCTCGACGCTGTTCATGCTGGTCTCGGCCTTCTCCGGACTGGAGACGATGCGCGCGGCCTACGCGCACGCGATCGAGGCGGGATACCGGTTCTACTCCTACGGCGACGCCAGCCTGCTCTTCCCGGGCCCGCGCGCGGACATCCCATGACCGACAGCGTTCGCTTCGGATTCAACCTGCTGGCGCAGGACGACACCGCCCGAACCGGCGTCATCACGACGCCGCGCGGCACGATCCGCACACCGGCCTTCATGCCGGTGGGCACCGCCGCGACCGTCAAGGCGATGTATCCCGATCAGGTCCGCGACCTCGGCGCCGACGTGGTGCTGGGCAACACCTATCACCTGATGCTGCGGCCCGGCCCGGAGCGGATGGCCCGGCTCGGCGGCCTGCACCGCTTCATGAACTGGGATCGGCCGATCCTGACGGATTCCGGCGGCTTCCAGGTGATGTCCCTCTCCGCCCTGCGGAAGATCGACGAGCAGGGCGTGACCTTCCGCTCGCATATCGACGGCACCGCCCACCACATGAGCCCGGAGCGCTCCATCGAGATCCAGGGTCTGCTCGGCTCGGACATCCAGATGCAGCTCGACGAATGCGTGCGCCTGCCGGCCGACCATGCGGCCATCGAGAAGGCCATGCATCTGTCCCTGCGCTGGGCCGAGCGCTGCCGCGTCGCGTTCGGCGAGCAGCCCGGGCGGGCCCTGTTCGGCATCGTCCAGGGCGGCGACGTGCCGGCCCTGCGCGTCGAGAGCGCGCGTGCGCTGACGGATCTCGATCTCAAGGGCTACGCGGTGGGCGGCCTCGCCGTGGGCGAGCCCCAGGAGGTCATGTTCGCCATGATCGAGACCGTGGAGCCGCATCTGCCGGCGGCGAAGCCCCGGTACCTGATGGGCGTCGGCACGCCGGACGATATCCTCGGCGCGGTCGCCCGCGGGATCGACATGTTCGACTGCGTGATGCCGACCCGCGCCGGCCGGCACGGCCTCGCCTATACGCGCCACGGACGGGTCAACCTGCGCAATGCCCGCCACGCCGAGGACACCGCGCCGCTCGACGAGGCCTCGACCTGTCCGGCGGCCCGGGATTACTCCCGCGCCTATCTGCACCACCTCGTTCGCTCGAACGAGATCCTCGGGATGATGCTCCTGACCTGGAACAACCTCGCCTATTATCAGGACCTGATGGCCGGCGCCCGCGCGGCGATCCGGGACGGCCGCTACGCGGATTACTGCACCAGCACCCGCGCGGGTTGGGCCCGGTCCGAGCGCGCCGCCGCCTGACCGCCCAATTCAGGGATGTGCCAGCACGTGGTAGACTCCGTCCGGATCGTCATGGCCCGTCGCGACGGCAGCCTTCAGATCCGAGACGAGGCGCGCCGCCACGGGCAGGCGGTAATGGAGGGCGTCCCAGTAATTCGCGTCCTCGGTCGTGAGCGGCGAGATCCGGCGGAAATCCACCACGACGGCGCCGCGGCGTTTCCCGATCATCGCGGTGCGCGCCTTGCAAGCCGCCTCGCGCCGGCCCGCTGCCGAGTCCGGCGCTCCCTGCGCCGCCGCATGGACCGGCATGAACGCCACGATCTTCAGCGCCTCCCGCGGCACGCGGCCGAGCAGATCGTCGAGATGGGCGAGGGCCGGCATCGGGGCGCCCGGTGCGTCCGCGGCGGATGACTCGACGGCCCCCGCTCGGATATGCGCCCGCGCGCGGTCAAGGTCGTAGCGCGCCTCCGATGGCGTGAACACCGCATAGCCGTCGCCGCGGATCCTCGCCCGTGCCAGCCCGAGATCTGCGAACCCGGCTCCGACGGCCGTCGTGACCGAGCGCAAGCTCATCTGCCGCAACACGTCCCCCGGCGCTCCGTCCGCGTAGAGCCAGTCCGGAAAGGCGTTCGCGGTTCGGGCCGGCGGATCGGCGGCGCACCACGTGGCGTCGAGGCCGAACAGGACCGCGCGGATCGGCCTGCGTGCCAGGAACAATCCGGCAAGGCGGGTCTGCTCATCGGGCGTGGCGGCATTCATAGCCAGATTGGCGAACCGCACGCCGAAGGCCGCGTCCAGCGCGACCGGGTCGAGCAGACGTGCGGTCGAGGTCCCGAAGACCGCCGCGTCGAACGGACCGCCGCGGGCGATCTGCGGGTAGGAGAGCCGCTGATTGGTGTCCATGATCGGTCCCGGCGGACGACCGGGCGCGGCCCGCAATCCGTAGGGGTCGATTGCGGCCACGAGGCCGATCGCCGCCAGGCCCATGATTGCGGCGGCCACGACGAAGGTGCGGGCGAAGCCGCTCCATGCTGAAGGGTGGTCGATCGGGCGGTGAGACGGCGCGTCCATCGGCGGGCTCCATACGCCATTCCGCCGCCCGCGTCGCAGCCGGCGACACCGGGCGACGGCGCATCCCCGTGGGTTTGCTCGACCAGGGACACGGGCATGCGCGGAGCCATCACGCCGCCTCCACCGCGACTGACCGCTTCGTCGCGGCACCCAGACCCGTCTCAGATCGAAAAACCTTCGATTCACCATCCTGGACGGAGGCGAAGGCCAAATCCTGATCGAGGCCGTTGGAGGCGCATGGTCTCCTCCGCGCCGCCTGAGAAAGACCCCCTCGCGACGGCGGCGGAAGCGGTCGCCGATCTTCCGACGAATGTCTTCGTTACGCGGTGGCAGCAAATCACGGGTGAGCCGCCCGCGATTCTCTTGAGCTCGTATTCCGAGATGATCGCGCTCTTGGTGGCGAGCGTGCCCATGGCGCCGTTTCCACGTCACGGGCCCGAGCCCGACGAGGCGGGTCTCGACCCCGGTGCGGGCCGAGATCAAAACGAGCCATGACGATCAAGCCGTTGGCGGCCTGTAACTGGGTCCAGCGCCATATCTGGCGGCAGCACGCGCGCGACGCCCTAACGCCGTTTGAGGTCCCGTGCGATAGGCAGGAGTGATACGCGCTCCGTCCGGGTTCCTCTGCTGCTACCCGCCCGGCGTGCTTTGAATCGGCCATCGAATCCGCGCACCCAGGACATCAATCTGATCGCGGCACAGGAATTTGTACTCTGGGGCGCCCTGCGGCCAAACGCTGGGATCGCTGGCTATGCCGAGGCCATTGACGATGAACGAATGCAGCGAGCGGCCGGACAGATTGTCATCGAACTCTATATAGAATTTGTCGCTAAGCCCATTTATCTTTAACAGCTCTTTTAGAGCCGCGACCGCGCTGATTATTGCTTCTGCGCCGTTTGTCATGGCTTCCTCCGAAAACGGAGGTACCACAACCTACGGTAAGCGTCTGTGGCAGTATCGCT
>NZ_BACT01000255.1:0-8546 GCF_000333255.1 Methylobacterium sp. B1
AGCCTGACGAACACGATCGGACCGGAGGTCCCCGCCCCGGCCCTCACGAGCGCCGGCGGCGACGTTCCGGACTATTTCGCCCTGCTGAAGCCGCGGGTGATGGTTCTCGTCATCTTCACCGCCCTGGTCGGCATGGTGGTCTCCCACGGGCACGTGCAGCCGGCGATCGGCGCGATCTCGCTGCTCGCCATCGCGGTCGGCGCCGGTGCCTCCGGCTGCCTCAACATGTGGTGGGACGCGGATATCGACGCCGTCATGAGCCGCACGGCGACGCGGCCGATCCCTGCGGGCAAGATCACGTCGGAGGAGGCCCTCGGCTTCGGCCTGTTCCTGTCGGTCGCGTCCGTCCTGGTGCTGGGCCTCACCGCCAATTGGCTGGCCGCGGCGCTCCTGGCCTTCACCATCGTGTTCTACGCGGTGGTCTATTCCATGTGGCTGAAGCGGGCGACGGCGCAGAACATCGTCATCGGCGGCGCCGCGGGCGCCCTGCCGCCGGTCATCGGTCAGGCGGTGGTGACCGGCTCGGTGGGCATCGAGTCCCTGATTCTGTTCGCCATCATCTTCATTTGGACCCCGCCCCACTTCTGGGCGCTCGCCCTGATCAAGGCCGACGAGTACGCCCGCGCCGGCATCCCGATGATGCCGAACGTCGCCGGCCCGGCCTCCACCCGCCGCCAGATCGTGTGGTACTCGCTGCTCCTCGCGCCCCTCGGCCTCGTGCCGGTTGCGCTCGGCTTCGGCGGCCTCGTCTACGCGGTGGTCGGCCTTGTGGGCGGCCTCGGTATGGTGGCCTTCAGCATCCGGGTTCTCCGGAACCGCGAGGGCGATTCCGAAAAGCGTGCCGCCATGGGCATGTTCGGCTTCTCGATCCTCTACCTGTTCGCGCTGTTCTCGGCGCTCCTGGCCGAGCAGAGCTTCGGCCTGTTCCGCCCGGTCCTGGGCTGAGCTCCATGGCGGATCCCGAGATCCAGTACCGGCCACTCACCCCCGAGGAGGAGGCGCGCCGCCGGAAGCGCTCCGTGGCCATCGCGCTGGCCCTCGGCGCCTGGGTTTTGCTGTTCTTCGTGCTGACGATCGTCAAGCTCGGACCGCAGATCCTGAGCCGGCCGCTCTGAGGAGTTCGCGATGACAGCTGCCCCTTCCGGTCCGGGTCGCGGCGCCAAGCGTACCGCCATCGCCTGCGCCGGTCTCGCCGTCGGCATGGTCGGCCTCGCCTTCGCGTCGGTCCCTCTCTACAACGCGTTCTGCAAGGCGACCGGCTACGACGGAACGCCCCGCCAGGGACCGGCGCTCGCCGCCTCCGCGGCACGCACCGACGACAGCATGGTCGTGCATTTCGACACCAACGTCGCGCCGGGGCTGTCCTGGAAGTTCGTCCCGGAAGTGAGCCGCGTCGAAGCGAAGCTCGGCGAGACGAAGACCGTCTTCTTCCGGGTGCAGAATGTCGGCAGCGCACCGTCGGCGGGTGTGGCCACCTTCAACGTCCAGCCCGGCCTGATGGGCGGCTATTTCGTCAAGATCGCCTGTTTCTGCTTCAACGAGCAGACGCTTCAGCCCGGCGAGACACTGGACGTGCCCGTGGTGTTCTATGTCGATCCGGCCGTCCGGGACGATTCGAACACCGCGCATCTCTCGGAGATGACGCTGTCCTACACGTACTTCGCCTCCAAGAACGGCCAGCCGGTCAAGGCGACGGTGGCGAAGTCCGGTTCTTCGGAGACGAAGGGCGATTTCTGATCGCGGACCCGTGACAAGACGGGGCTGCACCGACTAAACGTTCGGGCAAGCTTGGGTGTGGTGTCGGCCGCGCCCGGCCAAGAGCAAGCAACGAACAGCGTAAGGCCGGATGCCGGGAACGGCGCGGGGCACGAGGGTGAGGAGCGACGGGACGATGGCCGAGGCGCACGCCAAGAATCACGACTATCACATCCTGAGTCCGAGCCCGTGGCCGTTGATCGGGGCCTTTTCAGGCTTCCTGATGGCGTTCGGCGCCGTGTTCTGGATGAAGAGCCTCCAGATCGGCACCCTGAGCCCAGGCCCCTACATCTTCGGGGCCGGCACGATCGGCGTCCTCTACACGATGTTCTCGTGGTGGCGGGACGTCGCCCACGAAGCCAATTCTGGCGATCACACCCGCGTCGTCCAGCTGCACCACCGCTACGGCATGATGATGTTCATCGCCTCCGAGGTGATGTTCTTCGTCGCGTGGTTCTGGGCCTACTTCGAGGCCGCGCTCTACACCGCCGATCCCATCCAGGTCTCGCGTGTGGAGTTTACCGGCGGCGTCTGGCCGCCGAAGGGTATCGAGGCCTTCGATCCTTGGCATCTGCCGCTCCTCAACACGCTGATCCTGCTGACCTCCGGCACCACGGTGACCTGGGCCCACCACGCGCTGATCGAGGGCGACCGCAAGGGCCTGAAATACGGCCTGTGGCTGACGATCATCCTCGGCGTTCTGTTCACAGCCTGCCAGGCCTACGAGTACAGCCACGCCGAATTCGGCTTTTCGGGAAGCATCTACGCGTCGACATTCTTCATGGCGACGGGCTTCCATGGCGCCCACGTCATCATCGGCACGATCTTCCTCGCGGTCTGCCTGTTCCGCGTCTATGCGGGCCAGTTCACCCCGCGCCAGCATCTCGGCTTCGAGTTCGCCGCATGGTACTGGCACTTCGTCGACGTCGTATGGCTGTTCCTGTTCGCCGCCATCTACGTGTGGGGCTCGGGCGTCTTCCACGGCGGCGGCGCTCACTGAGACCGAAGCATCCCGCCGATGCATGGCGGACCTGCGAAGGGCGGCTCAGGCCGCCCTTTTGCATTTCCGACGCTTCGTGATCCCCATATCGGATAGGACGGCCCGGGCGCGGGACGACCGGGGTCCGCGCGGAGCTGTTCTGGAGTATGCCCGTGGACAACCGAACCTATTCGCCGCCGCCCCCGATCCCCACCGGCCTGCGCGGCCGGTGCCCGCGTTGCGGCGAGGGACATCTGTTCAAGGGGTTTCTCACCCTACGCCCCTCCTGCGAGGCCTGCGGCCTCGACTACGCGCATTTCGACTCCGCGGATGGGCCGGCCTTCTTCGTGATGTCGATCGTCGGCCTCATCGTCGTGGGCCTCGCCCTGTGGCTGGAGATCACCTACGAGCCGCCGATCTGGGTTCACGCCACGGTGGCACTGACACTCTCCGTCGGGCTCAGCCTGATCCTGGTTCGACCGCTCAAGGGCCTTTTGGTCGCCCTTCAGTTCAGCAATCGGGCCGAGGAAGGGCGCTTCGAGCCGTGACCGCTGCCGAAACGAAGCGGGCCGCCTGGCGCGATCTCGTCGCGCCGGGAATCGCGTCCTTGATCGCTCTGGCCATCCTGCTCGGCCTCGGGACATGGCAGCTCGAACGCAAGAGCTGGAAGGAAGACCTGATCGCGCGGATCGTTCGGCAAAGCCGGGCCGAACCCGTGGCGCCCCCAACGGCGGAGGCCTGGACTCCGGAGCGTGACGAGTTTCGGCATGTCCGGGTCTCCGGGCGATTCCTCAACGATCGGGAGACCCTCGTCCACGGCCTGGCAGCCGGCGAGACGCCGGGACGCGCCCTGCAAGGCTTCTATGTTCTCACGCCCCTGCGCCGCGACGACGACAGCATCGTGTTGATCAACCGGGGCTTCGTGCCCACGGAACTGAAGGCGCAGGGTGATCGTCGGGATGGCCTGATCGAGGGGCCGACGACGGTCACTGGAATCCTCCGGTCCAGCGAGGCCCGGGGGATGTTCGTGCCGGAGCCCGACCCGGCCCGTGGCGAGTGGTTCAATCGGGACATCGCCGGCATCGCCGCGGCCCGCGGCCTCGGCACGGTGGCGCCCTACCTGATCGAGGCCGATGCCGTCCCGGGACAGACGACCTGGCCGCGGGGCGGTCAGCTGCGCGTCGACCTCCCCAACAACCATCTGCAATACGCGTTCACGTGGTTCGGCCTCGCCGCCTGTCTGATCGGCGTCTTCTCGGTCTTCGCGTGGCGGCGCCTGCGCGATTCGGCCGAGCCCCGGGCGGCCTAGGACAAAATCGAACTCTTTGGCTCCCGGCGAGGAAAAGTCTCGCGGGGTCCGGCTGAAAAACAGCAACCCGTTCCTTTGACCGCGCGCCGTCGCTCCAGAATACTTTCTGTGTTCTGGATCGATCGGCCGCGCAGTGCATAGTGTATTCAGTTCGCGGCGATCTTCCAAAGACGACACGGCGCGTGGCCGCCGTGCAACTGAGGTAGCGCCGGATGACAAGCCATTTCGCCGATGACCCGCGGCGCGAGCCGATCCGCTTCGCCTACTGGGTGCCCAACGTTTCCGGTGGGCTCGTGATCAGCAAGATCCCGCAGCGGACGAGCTGGGATGCGGAGTACAATCGAAAGCTGGCCCAGATCGCCGAGGCGGCGGGGTTCGAGTACGGGCTGACGCAGATCCGGTTCACCGCCGGCTACGGGGCTGAGTACCAGCACGAATCGGTGGCCTTCAGCCACGCCCTGCTTGCCGCGACGACCAAGCTCAAGGTCATCGCCGCCCTTCTGCCCGGACCGTGGCATCCGACCCTCGCCGCCAAGCAGATCGCCACGATCTCGCAGCTCACCGAGGGGCGCATCGCGGTGAACATCGTGTCCGGCTGGTTCTCGGGAGAGTTCCGGGCCATCGGCGAGCCCTGGCTCGATCATGACGAGCGTTACCGCCGGTCCGAGGAATTTATCCGGAGCCTGCGCGGGATCTGGACGCAGGACAACTTCACCTTCCGCGGCGATTTCTATCGCTACAGCGACTACACGTTGAAGCCGAAGCCCGCCCAGCCGCTGCCTGAGATCTTCCAGGGCGGTTCGTCGCGGGCGGCGCGCGACATGGCGGCCCGCGTCTCCGACTGGTACTTCACCAATGGCGGCACGCCGGAGACGATCCGGGCCCAGGTGGACGACATCCGCGCCAAGTCGGCCGAGACCGGCAATTATCCCCGGATCGGCGTGAACGCCTTCGTGATCGCCCGCGACACGGAGGAGGAAGCCCGCGCCGTCCTTCAGGAGATCATCGACAATGCCGACTCCGAGGCCGTGAAGGCTTTCGGCCACGAGGTGAAGAATGCCGGCAAGGCCTCGCCCGAAGGCGAAGGCAACTGGGCGAAGTCGAGCTTCGAGGATCTCGTTCAGTACAACGACGGCTTCAAGACCAACCTGATCGGCACGCCCGACCAGATCGCCGAGCGGATCCTGGCGCTGAAGGATGCCGGTGCGGACCTCGCGCTGCTGGCCTTCCTGCACTTCCAGGAAGACGTCGCGTATTTCGGCGCGCACGTGATCCCCCGGGTCCGCGCCCTCGAGGCCGCCCGGAACCGGCATGCCGAGGCAGCCTGAGCGTCGCACGCCGATCCGTATCCTGCCTGACTGGAGTGAGCCATGAACATCGCCGTCGATGCGCGCACGCTCGCGCCGGAGCGCCGTCAGGGCGCTCCCGGCCCCGCGCGACCGCCCTCCCCCGCCCATGTGATCCGTGACGATGCCGAGGCGCTGGCCGTCGCCCAGCGGCTGGCTGCCGCGTTCCGGGGCGGCGCCTCGGAGCGGGACCGCCACGCCGCACGACCGCTGGCGGAACTCGACGCCTTCTCTCAGAGCGGCCTCTGGTCGATCAACGTGCCGCGGGCGTATGGCGGCCCGGAGGTCTCCTACCGGACCCTGGCCCAGGTGATCGCCATCCTTGCGGCTGCCGATCCATCGATCGCGCAGATCGCCCAGAACCATCTCGGCATCCTGGCTGCCATCCGGACCGTGTCGGACGAGGCGCAGAAGCACCTGCTCTTCTCGGAGGTGTTGCGCGGAACGCGGTTCGGCAACGCCTTCTCGGAGCGCGGCACCAAGCGGGCGGCCGATTTCGACACACGCTTCACCGATGACGGCGACCACGTCGTCGTGCGGGGCCAGAAATTCTACGCCACGGGCGCCCTTCTCGCGCATCTCGTGCCGATCGTGGCGCTCGATGGAGACGGGCGTGCTTGGTACGCCATCGCCGAGCGGGACGCGCCCGGCCTGACGGTAATCGACGACTGGTCGAGCTTCGGCCAGCGCGGTACGGCCAGCGGGACCGTGCTGATCGAGGACGTGCGGGTTCCCAAGAGCCATCTCGTCCCCGCCTGGAAGGGCTACGAGGCGCCCACCGCCGACGGCGCGGTGTTCCAGATTATCCAGGCGGCCGTCGATGCCGGGATCGGCCGCGAGGCCCTGGACGACACGATTCGCTTCGTTCGCGACAAGGCCCGCCCCTGGATCGATAGCGGGCTGGAACGGGCCTCGGACGATCCCTACACGATCCACGCGATCGGCGATCTGACCATCCGGCAGCACGCCGCCGAAGCGCTGCTCGACCGGGCCGGGCTCGTCCTCGATGCGGCCGTAGCGCGACCCGATGCCGAGGCGGTCGCCGCGGCACAGATCGCCGTGGCCGAGGCAAAGGTGCTCACCACCGAGGTGGCCTTGGCGGCGTCAAACAAGCTCTTCGAGCTGTCGGGCACCCGCTCGACCCTGGCGGCGGAGAACCTCGACCGGCACTGGCGGAACGCCCGCACGCACACGCTGCACGATCCGGTCCGCTGGAAATACGCGATCGTGGGCAACCACGCCCTGAACGGCGTGAATCCGCCGCTCCACGCCTGGAGCTGACGGTTCTACAGAACGGGCAGTCCCCGGGCCTTGGCCTCCTCGCCGGGCTCGACATGAATGGTCACCACGGCGCCGGGAATCGTCGTTTCTAAGGCGGATTCCAGCCGGTCGCAGATCGCGTGGGAATCCTCGACGGTCATGGCCCCGGGGACGACGAGGTGGAAATCGATGAAGGTGGCCTGACCGGCGGAGCGGGTGCGCACGTCGTGCGCCTCCAGCGCGCCCTCACCGTGCTGCGAGATGAGCGACCGGATCTGGCTCACCATCTCGGCCGGGGCGGCCCGATCCATCAGGCCGTCCACCGATTCCCGGACCATGCGGAAGCCGGACCAGAGGATGTTGAGCGCCACGAGCCCGGCCACGACGGGGTCGAGGACCGGGTACCCGGTCAGGATGACGGCGCCGACGCCGGCAAGGACACCGCAGGACGTGACAACGTCGGCGAAGACGTGACGCGCATCGGCGATCAGAGCCGGCGAACGCCAGCGCTTGCCCCACCGCATGAGTGCCACCGCCCAGGCGGCGTTGATGATTCCGGCCCCGAAGTTGATCGCGAGGCCGATCAGCGGCGCGTCGAGGGGCTCCGGAGCGAGCAGCCCGGAATAGGATTCGCGCAGGATCAGCAGCGCAGCCACCACGATCAGCGCGCCCTCGATCACCGCGGAAAAGAACTCGGCCTTGTGGTGTCCGTAGGGATGGTCCTCGTCGGCCGGACGCGCGGCGACCCGCAGGGCCACGAAGGCGCCCACGGCCGCGACCACGTTGATGATGCTCTCCAGCGCGTCGGAGTACAGGGCGAGGCTGCCCGTGAGCCACGCGGCGTAGAATTTCAGCGCCGTGACGGCGAGGCCGATGCCCGCGCTGAAGAGGGCGGCTTTCTGGGTGCGGTCCATGGATTGCGCCGTTGGGGTGACGCCGCGCCCATACGGCACCCGCCGCGGCCAAGGCCACGGCAAAGGTTCGAGACCGTCGAAAACGTGTTAGCCGCGGCTATGTCTCCGACGGGGTCTCGCGGCCCCGGGCAACCTCGCGCCGTCGGCTCAGCTCCGCCTTGGCGTGGGCGACCTCGGCCTTGCGGAGATAGCGCCGACGCTGCCAGGCGAAGCGCGTCGCGGCGGCCAGGGTCTCCAACCGAGCGGCCTCACGCTCCCAATAGCCGAGGAGCTGGCCGTCCAGGGTGATGGACCGGCGGGGCGCGCGGGGGGGCACGCGGGTCGTCACGCGGGGCGATCCCGCGACGCCGACGGCTCGCCCGTCTCGGCAACGATTAGCGCGTCCGGATCGCCGCGGAAGCTGCCGGCACCGGTATCCGGAACGGGGACGCCGGGGCTGCCGAAGGGCTGGCTCGGATAGGCCGATTCGAACTTCGCGCGGGCGGCTTCGGGATCCTCGGCCTTCAGCACGATCTCGGCTGTGCCGGGCAGCGGCCAGCGGGGGTCGGCGTCATCACGGGGGCGAACGGCGTACCAGGGCATGGATCGAGGACCTCGCGTCTCGGTGACGCGGAAACGGGCGCACTCCCCGGCGGTTCCGCGGTTGAAACCGCGTGCCGTTCGGTGCAGGCAGCCGGCGATGCGCGTGGACCTCTTCGATTTCGACCTGCCGGAAACCAGCATCGCCCTGCGCCCGGCCGAGCCGCGCGATGCCGGGCGGCTGCTCGTGGTGCAACCCGGCCTGCCGCCAGCCGACCGGACCGTGCGCGACCTTCCCGGCGCCCTCCGGGCGGGCGATGCCCTGGTCTTCAACGACACGAAGGTGATCCCCGCGCGGTTGAACGGTGTCCGCACGCGTCCCGGCGCCCCGGGCCAGCGCACGGAGGTGTTGCTTCACCTGCGCGAAGCCCCGGATCGCTGGCGCGCTTCGCCCGGCCGGCGAA
>NZ_BACT01000254.1:0-16873 GCF_000333255.1 Methylobacterium sp. B1
GGGAGGACCTGCAGACGGGATCGCGGTTCGAGAAGACCTACCGGGCGCTGGGCTACCGGTTCGGCCTCGTCTACAACCCGACGCCGGACAGCGCGCTCTACGCCCAGTACAGCTTCGCCACCGACCCGGTGAACAGCCTGATCACGCTGAACCAGTCGCTGGCGGGCTTCAAGCTCGCCACAGGCGATCAAGTCGAGATCGGCGCCAAGGGTCTTGCCTTCGACGGTGCCGTGGAATGGACCATCGCGGGCTACCGGATCGTCAAGGACAACCTGATCTCGGCAATCCCCGGCCAGCCGACGCTGTCCACGCAGGTGGGGAGCCAGTCCTCGCAGGGATTCGAGCTGGCCTTGGGCTGGCGCTTTGCTCCGGGCTGGCGACTGGACGGCAACCTCGCGCTGCTGCACGCGCAGTACGACCGGTTCGACCAGACGGTGAACGGCGCCACGGTCTCGTACGCCGGCAACCAGCCCATCGACGTGCCGGAGCGGGTGGCCAACCTCTGGCTGACCTGGGACGTCTACCGCGACTGGACCGCGCGGGTCGGGCTTCAGAACGTGGGGCAGGTCTACAGCGACTTCGGCAATACGGCGCGGCGCCCGGCCTACAACCTCGTCAACGTGGTCCTCGACCATCAGGTCACGGCGGAGTCGCGCCTGTCCGTGCGGGTCTACAACCTGTTCGACAAGGTCTACGCGATCAGCGGCAATGCCGTGAACGGGGTCGGGACCAACTGGCTGCTCGGGCGGCCGCGCTCGGTCGAGGTCGCCTACACGGTGACGTGGTGAGCCTGCCGCGGCGGCTCGGCAAGGCGGGGCGGCGCTGGCTGCTGCTGTTCCACCGCTGGGCCGGGATCGCCGCGGGGCTGTTCTTCGCCCTGTGGATCGGCTCCGGACTGGTGATGCTCTACGTGCCGTTCCCGGCGCTCACCGGGGCCGAGCGCCTGGACCGACTCGCACCGATCGCCTGGGAGCGCGTCGCGGTGGCGCCCGACGACGCGCTGCGGGCCGGCGGTCTTGCCGGCGTGCCGGCGGCCTTCGCCCTGGAGATGCGCGGTGCGGAACCGGTCTACCGGATCGCCGACCGCGACGGGCGCCGGGCCACGGTCTCGGCGCGGACCGGGGAGCGGCTCGGCCCGCTGACGCCCGAGGATGCGTTGCGTCTCGCGGCCGAGGGGATTCCGGGCGCACATGTCGATCCGGTCGAGCGGGACCAGTGGACCGTCACGGCCCGGTACGATCCGCTCCGGCCGTTCCTGAAGGTCGTCCTCGACGATGCGGCCGGGACCGAGCTCTACGTGTCTCAGGTCACCGGCGAGGTCGCCCTCGACACGACCCGCTTCGAGCGTGGCTGGAACTGGGCCGGCGCCGTGGCGCATTGGATCTACCTGACGCCGCTGCGCGCCCGGGCCGATCTGTGGCGGACGGTCCTGCTGTGGCTGTCCGGCTTCGCCGCCCTCGGGGCGCTGAGCGGCCTCGCGATCGGGATCTGGCGCCTGCGCCTCCGCCGCCGCTACGCGGGCGGGGCCGTCACGCCCTATCGCGGTCTCGCACGCTGGCACCACCTGTTCGGCCTCGCGGGCGGAATCGGACTCAGCACCTTCATCCTCAGCGGCTGGATCTCGATGAACCCGAACCGCTGGTTCTCGTCGAACGCTGCGCCCGCCGAGATCCGCGCCGCCTATGCCGGACAGCCCGCCCCCCTCGGCCTCGACGCCGGAGCCCTGCGGGGCTTCGCAGAGGCCGGAACCCGCGCGCTGCGCTTCGCCGCCATCGGCGGGTCCTGGTGGATCGTCGCCGACACACCGGCGGGAGCCCGGAGCCGCAGGGCGGATGACGGCACGCTCCTCGATGCCGCCGCGCTCGCGCGGGCCGCCGGTCCGGCCCTGCTCGGCGGATTACGGACGGCAGAGACCCTGACCGCCTACGACCTGTACTGGTATCCGCACGGAATCGACCCACGGCCGCTTCCGGTGCTGCGCCTGCGCTTCGCTGATCCGGACGCCACGTGGCTCCACGTCGATCCCCGGGACGGGACCATCCTCCAGCGCCTGGATCGCTCCGGCCGCATCAACCGCTGGCTGTTCGACGCCGCGCACCGCCTCGATCTGCCGGGGCTCAGCGGCAACCGCTCGCTCCACGATGCCGCCCAATGGGTCCTGAACCTCCTGGCGGCGGGGATCGCGGTCACCGGTCTGGTCGCGGGCTGGCGCCGCCTGCGCCGCGTTCTGTCGGCCTAGGAGGCCGGCCGAGGCTCCCGGTGCTCGACGCGGCCGATCACGCTCGGTTGGTCGTCACGCCGAAAGCGCAGTGACCCGGTGCCCGCCGACAACGCGACGTCCGGCGCAGCCCTGAATGGCTTCGCCGCTCGCGCAAGGACGGCGCCGCGGCGGCCGCAGCGTTCAGAACCGCGCCGTCAGGAACAGCCGCACGTTCCGCCCCGGCAGCAGGATCTCGTCCTTCTTGAACGAGGTCGAGTTGCGGATGTCGTCGTTCAGGAGGTTGCGGCCCTGGACGCCGAGGGTGATCGCGCTCGCCCCGTAGACCGCGGGATCGACCGCCTTGGTGTAGCTCAGCTCGGCCCGCAGGTCGTCGTAGCCGGGCGTGGGCGTCTCGTAGACCGCCGTGGCGTCGTGGCTGAAGGCGTGGATGAGGTTCACCCGCGCGAACCATCCGTCGGCCCGCAGGTAGACGCCGCCGCCGAGCCGGTAGGGTGGGATGCGCGGCACGTTGGTGCCGTTGTCGAACTGGGCGCGGACGAAATCGAACTGCCCCTCGATGCCGGCGAAGCCGTTGCCCACCGGCAGGAGGTCGTACTGGCCGATGATCTCGGCGCCGTAGAAGGTCGCGTTCTGCTGCTGATAGACGATCTGCCGGTTGTCGGTGCCGACACCGCAGGAGGCGAAGTCGTCGTCGCAGGTCAGCCCCGTGTAGTTGCGGTAGATGAAGCCGGTATAGCGCGTGAAGTAGCCGGTGGCGTCGAGGCGGAAGGGTCCCTCGGCCCGCCGGATGCTGGCCTCGACGGTCCGGGCGCGCTCCTTCTTGAGGTTCGGGTTGCCGATCTCGAAGGTCGCGGTGGCGTCGTGGGGCCCCTGCGAGAACAGCTCGTAACCGGTGGGTCCGCGCTCGACATAGGAGCCGGTGAGGCTCGCCACGAAGCCGTAGGGCAGATCCTGCAGGGCGCCGATACTGGCGCTCTTCGGCGCGAAGCGGCGGGTCCGGGCGTACTGGAACGGCTCCTGCCCGTCGACGGGCACGTAATCGCTGGGGAACTGCGCGGCCGTACTCGACAGCCGATCGACCTCGTAGCGCCCGGCCGCCTGCAGACGCGTGCCCGGACGCAGCTCCAGCTCCTCGAACAGGTAGACCGCGTTGGCACGGGACTCGGTCTTGGGCAGGAACGATTCGAGCTGCGTGTTGATCACACGCCGGTCCGACTGGAAGCCGAGCGCGCCGGTGAGCTTGCCGAGATCCGTGAAGACCGGGACGTGCTGGAGTTCCAGGCGCCCTTCGGCCTCCCGGTTCTTGAAGATCGCCTGGACGCCCTCGATCCCGTCATCGCCGATGCCGACCTCGTTGTGGCGATAGACCGAGTAGCCCGCCCAGTAGCGGATCACCTCGAAGGGGCCGTCGAGGGGCCGGTACTCGCCCCGCGACAGCACCCGATCCTGGTTCGGGGTCAGCCGGGTCCGGTCCTGCTCCGCCACGCCGCCGGGGATCGCATAGATGGCGTCGTAGTGGCTGAAGGAGATGCCGACGAAGCCGCGGTCGCCGATCGCCGAGATGCCGACCGCGCCGCCCTGCGACTCGTTGTAGGAGTTGCGTTGGATCCCGCCGGGGATCGCGTAGCTGTCGTTGGCCGTCTTGAAGCCGTCGGCGTGGACCGCGATGCCATCGCCGCCGGCATCCACCGTGGCGGCCCCGAGCCGGCCGTTGTCCACGCTGGAGAAGCCGGTGGTCACCTGCCCCTGCACCCCGTTCGCCGGAATGAAGGTTGGCACCCGGTTGTTGTCCGCCGAGACCACGCCGCCGATGGCGCCGGAGCCGTAGCGCAGGGTCGCGGGGCCGCGGATCACCTCGATCCGGTCGGCCACCAGCGGATTGACCGGCACGGCGTGGTCCTCGCCGAGGTCGGACACGCCGCCGTTGACGATGCCGTTCTCCTGGATGCGCACCCGGGCGTTGTCGAGACCGCGGATGATCGGCCGTGAGGCCGCGCCCGGCGCGTAGGACGTGCCGGAGATGCCAGGCCTGTCGAACAGGGCGTCGCCCAGGGTCCGGGGCTGATCGCGCGCGATCTGCTCCTGGGTGACCACGGTGACGGGGGAGAAGGTGTTGGTCGCCACCGGCAGAACGCCGATCGGGACCGCCGCGTCGGCGATCGGCGCGGTGCGCGGGGCCTGGATCGGGCTCGGACTGGTGACGCTGATCTCGTCGAGGGTGACGGCCTGCTGGGCCCGGGCAACCGACGGAGCCAGCATGCCGGTGCACACGGTCGAGGACAGCATTGTGCCGGCAAGGAAGCGGAGGCGACGCAGGCGGGACATGGAGACTCACATAGTGTTATACTGTTTCAGTGTCGCGGACCTCGGGTCCGGTGCAAGGTGTAATCCCGCGCCATCCCGACACGCTTGAGAAACGTTACATCGTTGCAACAGCTTCGCCGGGTCCCGCCGCTGCGGAGCGTTTCACCGCCTTGACTTTGAAATGTTATAACATTTTGATTGCGGCATGACACAGCCCGATCGCCGCCTGCCCGTCACCGTCCTGTCCGGCTTTCTCGGAGCCGGCAAAACGACGCTGCTCAATCATGTTCTGAACAACCGCGACGGCCGCCGGGTGGCGGTGATCGTGAACGACATGAGCGAGGTCAACATCGATGCCGACCTCGTCCGCGCGGGCGGAGCCGACCTGTCCCGGACGGACGAGACCCTCGTCGAGATGACCAACGGCTGCATCTGCTGCACCCTGCGCGACGATCTGCTCGCCGAGGTCCGCCGCCTGTCGGAGACCGGGCGGTTCGATTACCTGCTGATCGAGGGCACCGGCATCGCCGAACCGCTGCCGATCGCGTCGACCTTCTCGTTCCGGGACGAGGCGGGCCGCTCCCTGTCGGATCTGGCCCGGCTCGACACGATGGTGACCGTGGTCGACGCGGTGAACCTGCTGAAGGATTACGGCTCGGCCGCGTTCCTGCGTGAGCGCGGCGAGACCGCGGGCGCCGAGGATACGCGCACGCTCGTGGACCTGCTCGTGGAGCAGATCGAGTTCGCCGACGTGGTGGTGATCAACAAGGCGCACGATGTCTCACCCGAGCATCTCGCGCTGGTCCGCTCGGTGGTGCGCGGCCTGAACGCCGACGCCCGCATCCTCGAGACCGATCACGGACGTGCGCCGCTCGCGGACATTCTCGACACCGGCCTGTTCGACGAGGAGAAGGCGCAGCAGCACCCGCTCTGGTTCAAGGAACTCTACGGCGCCCACGCGCACGTGCCGGAGACCGAGGAATACGGCATCGCCTCCTTCGTCTACCGGGCCCGGCGCCCCTTCGACCCCGAGCGCTTCAACGCCTTCGTCAACGCCACCTGGCCGGGCCTGATCCGGGCGAAGGGCCATTTCTGGCTGGCGACGCGGCCGGATTGGGTCGGCGAGTTCTCCCTGGCGGGGGCCGTGGCCAGGGTCTCCGCGATGGGGTTCTGGTGGTCGGCGGTGCCGCGGCGGCGCTGGCCGGAGGCGCCCGAGTTCCGGGAGCGCCTGCATACGGTCTGGAGCGAGGTCTGGGGCGACCGGCGCCAGGAACTGGTCTTCATCGGATCCGGGATGGACCGCGCCGCGCTCATCGCCGCGCTCGATGCCTGCCTCGTGGACACCGGCCCGGATCGCGCACCTTTCGATCCCGCGCCCTACCGAGAACTGCCGGATCCGTTCCCGGCCTGGCGCCGGGCCGCGGCCTGAGCCCCGCCGGTCAGGCCGGCAGGCCCTCCGTCTCGTCCTCGGCCTCAATCTCGGCATCGGTCTCCGTCACCTGACCGGAGGCACCGGCTGCCTCGGCGAGGCCGCGGGCGGCCTTGCGCAGGAGCTTGCGCAGGCGTCGGCGGTCGGTCTTGTCGAGGTGGTCGAGCAACTCGGCCTCGACCTCTTCCTGGATCCGCTCGATCGCCTCGGCCTTGGCCATGCCGGCTTCCGTGAGCTGAACCCGGACCACGCGGCCATCGCCCGACTCGGCCCGGCGCTCGACGATGCCGAGGGCCGCGAGCCGCGTCACGGTCTTGGACGCGGTGGGCGGCCGCACCCGCAGCAGCGCCGCGAGATCACCCATGGTCATGGTGCCGGCCGCAGCCAACGCCTGCACCACCTGCTCCTGGCCGGCGAAAAGCCCCAGCTTGGCCAGCCGGTCGCCGGTGCGGGCGCGGTGCAGGCGCGCCGCCTGCACCAGCGCCCAACCGACGCTGCGGACGCCGGGCGGCCGCATCTTCTTGGACGTGTGGCCGAGCACGGCCGCAGCTTCGTCCTGATGATCGCGCTTCTGCTTGTCGCCCACCGGAGCGCCCGAATAATGCCGGCGGCCGCCGGACGATCCTGAAACTGCACCGTCCACCCCCGTCACGCGGCCGCTCCGGTCCGTGTGGCGCTGGCCGGTGACGGTGCGATGACGGGGCCGACGTGAAGGTCGGATCAGCAGTGCATGAGGCGCTGAAGACGGTCCAGGATATCCTCGCCGGTGCAGGGCCGGGCGATGAACTCGGCATGCTCGGGCATGCGGGCCGGATCCGGGGCCGCGCGCCCGGAGACGATCAGGATCGGCAGTTGCGGCCGCGCCTCGGCCACGGAACTCGCCAGATCGAACCCGTCGGTCTTTCCCGACAGCTGCACGTCCGTGACCAGGCCGCAGATGTCCGGGCGCGCCTGCAGGATGCTCAGCGCGCGCTCGGCCGAGGCGCACTGAACGGTGTCGTAGCCGCCTTCCTCCAGCACGTCCCCGAGGTCCATGATCGTCAGCGCCTCGTCCTCGACGAGGAGGATTACCGGCCGATCGCCGCTCGAACCCGTCTGCTCGCTCGCCACTGTGTACTCCCTTTGGCAGCGTCCGGCCGCGCGGGCCGCCGCACGCATCTCCAGCCGTAGGCCCAACGGCAGAAACGGTCACGGGTTGCAGGCGCCCGCGGAGACGGATCACGGGAATGTGGAACGCCCGGTCGTCATGCCGATCCGGGCGCCAGCTCGGTCACCACGGCGGCGACCGCCTCGATCAGCCGGTCGAGATCCGCTGCATCGATCGTGAGGGCGGGGGTGAGATAGACGATGTCGCCGAACGGCCGGACCCAGACGCCGCGGGCGAGCAATCGCGCCTTGAGGACGGCCAAGTCGGGCGCACGGGCGAACTGCACCGCTCCGATGGCACCGAGTACCCGGACATCCGCCACGCCCCGCACCCGCCGCAGGGGTTCCAGCCCCTCGGCAAGACGGGCCGCGATGGCGCGGGCCTGGATCAGCCGTGGCTCCGCCTCGAACAGATCGAGGCTGGCATTGGCCGCTGCGCAGGCCAGGGGATTGGCCATGAAGGTCGGGCCGTGCATCAGCGCGGCCGCGGGGTCTTCGGACCAGAACGCCGCGAACACCTCCGTGCGGGCGACCGTGGCGGCGAGCGCCATCGTTCCGCCCGTAAGGGCCTTCGACAGGCAGACGATGTCGGGCACGATTCCCGCCTGCTCGCAGGCGAACAGGCTGCCGGTGCGCCCGAAGCCGGTGAAGATCTCGTCGGCGATGAGCGGCAGTCCGTGCCGGCGCGCCAGCCCGGCGATCGCCGCGAGCACCTCAGGCGGGTGCGTCCGCATCCCGCCCGCACCCTGGACCAGCGGCTCGACGATCACCGCCGCCAGGGTGTCGCGATGAGACGCGAGGGCCGCGTCGAGCGCCGCGGTCTCGGCCGCGCTTCGCGGCAGGTCGCAGAAGATCTGGCTCGGCAGGTAGGCACCGAAGCGGCGATGCATGCCCTCCTCGGGGTCGCAAACCGACATCGCCCCCATCGTGTCGCCGTGATAGCCGCCCCGGAACGCCAGGACCTTCGTCCGGCCGCCCACCCCGCGGTTGATCCACATCTGCGCCGCCATCTTGAGCGCGACCTCCACGGCGACCGAGCCCGAATCGCTCAGGAAGACGTGGTCGAGATCGCCCGGCAGCAGGGCGGCGAGCCGGCGCGCCAGCGTCTCCGCCGGCGCATGGGTGAGGCCGCCGAACATCACGTGGGGCATGCGCGCGAGCTGGTCGGCGACAGCGCCCGCTATGTGCGGGTGATTGTAGCCGTGCACCGCGGTCCACCAGGAGGCGATGCCGTCCACGAGTTCGCGGCCGTCGGCGAGGCGGATGCGGGTGCCATGCGTCGCGACCGCCTCCAGCGGCGGCGGGGCGAGGCGCATCTGCGTGTAGGGCCGCCAGAGATGGCCTGCGGGCGTTTCGAGGGTCATGCGTCCGGCATGGAAGCCCCTCGGACGGGGGTCAAGAGTCCGGCACCCGCCGCTTGACTTTGCCGCCGCGGCATCGCCCATCCCCATCCCCATGGACAGCCTCGACGCCTTCGCCACCGGGAAACTCGAAGCCCTCGAGGCCGGTCGCCTGCGCCGCACGCTGGTGCCGACGGAGCGCGGCTCCGGCGCCGCGGCGGCACGACGGGGCCGGACGCTCGTCTCCTTTTCCTGCAACGATTACCTCGGCCTCTCGCATCACCCGCGGGTGATCGCGGCGGCTCAGGCGGCCGTCGCGAGCCACGGTGCGGGGTCGGGCGGGTCGCGGCTCGTGACCGGCGACCATCCGTATCTCGGCGCGCTGGAGGACGGCCTCGCGCGCCACAAGGGCACGGAGGCAGCGCGATGGCGAGCGTCTCGTGCGCCTCCTTGGAGATGGAGCCGTACGACATAGCGCCGGTGGCGAAGCGCTTGACGATCTCGGAGGCCGGCTCGACCGACTCCAGAGGGACCGGCTGACGGCCGATCTCCGGGGCCGACTTGATCCGGAACAGGCCGCGCAGCGTCTTGAGCTGGTGCTCCTGGCGGTTCACAAGATCGGCATATTCCCGGTAGCGCTCGGGCACGTTGAGGCGCACCGCGTGCTGCAGCGTGGCCACCGTGTCCGGCGTCCAGGTGTGGGTCTCGCCGCGCAGGCGGTAGGCGTACTCGCCGCCGACATCGAGGGCGTTCCGGTAGACCGGCGCGTCCCCGAAGGCGTCGCGGTGACGGCGCACCGTCTCCTCGGCGATCTCGGCCATGCCGACGCCCTCGATGGTCGTCGCCGTGCCGAAGAAGTCGCGGCCCACGAAGGTCGAGTTCAGGCCGACCGCGTCGAAGATCTGGGCGCCGCAATAGGACTGGTAGGTCGAGATGCCCATCTTGGACATCACCTTCAGCAGGCCCTTATCGATCGCTTTGATGTAACGGTAGATGATCTCGTCGTCGGTGAGATCCGGGGGGAACTCATCCTTCATCTCGAGCAGCGTCTCGAAGGCGAGATACGGGTTGATCGCCTCGGCGCCGTAGCCCGCCAGGCAGGCGAAGTGATGCACTTCGCGCGGCTCGCCCGATTCGACCACGAGGCCGACCGAGGTCCGCAGCCCCTTGCGGATCAGGTAATTGTGGACGGAGGCCGTGGCGAGAAGCGCCGGAATCGGGATCCGGTCCGGCCCGACCGCCCGGTCGGTGAGAACGATGATGTTGTAGCCGCCGCGCACCGCAGCCTCGGCCCGGTCGCAGAGGCGGTCCAGCGCCCCGTCCATGGCCTGCGCGCCCGACTCGGCCGGGTAGGTCATGTCGAGCGTCTTGGTGTCGAACCGGTCCTCGAAATGGCCGATCGAGCGGATCTTCTCCAGGTCACCGTTCGTCAGGATCGGCTGGCGGACCTCCAGGCGCTTGCGCCGGGAGGCGCCTTCCATGTCGAGCAGGTTCGGCCGCGGCCCGATGAACGACACGAGGCTCATCACGGCCTCCTCGCGGATCGGGTCGATCGGCGGGTTCGTGACCTGCGCGAAGTTCTGCTTGAAGTAGGTGTAGAGCAGCTTCGACTTCTCGGAGAGCGCCGAGAGGGGCGTATCCGTGCCCATCGAGCCGACCGCCTCCTGGCCGGTGACGGCCATGGGCTGCATCAGCAGCTTGAGGTCTTCCTGGGTGTAGCCGAAGGCCTGCTGACGATCGAGCAGGCTGACGTCGCCGCGCGACTCGCGCGGCTGCACCGGGCGCAGATCCTCCAGGACGATCTGGGTGTTCTTGACCCAATCGGCATAGGGGTGCGCGGCGGCGAGCTCGCCCTTGATCTCCTCGTCCGAGACGATGCGACCCTTCTGCAGGTCGATCAGCAGCATCCGGCCCGGCTGGAGGCGCCAGGATTGCACGATCTTCTCGTCCGGGATCGGCAGGGTACCCATCTCGGAGGCGAGCACCACGAGGCCGTCATCGGTGACGATGTAGCGGGCCGGGCGCAGACCATTCCGGTCGAGGGTCGCGCCGATCTGGCGGCCGTCCGTGAAGGCCACGGCGGCGGGGCCGTCCCACGGCTCCATCAGCGCGGCGTGATACTCGTAGAAGGCGCGCCGCTCCTCGGTCATCAGCGGGTTGCCGGCCCAGGCCTCCGGGATGAGCATCATCATCGCGTGGGCGAGCGGGTATCCGCCCTGCACGAGGAACTCGAGGGCGTTGTCGAAGCAGGCGGTATCCGACTGCCCTTCGTACGAGATCGGCCACAGCTTCGAGATGTCGTTGCCGAACAGGTCGGAATCGACGCTCGCCTGACGGGCGGCCATCCAGTTGACGTTGCCCCGCAGCGTGTTGATCTCGCCGTTATGGGCGACCATCCGGTACGGGTGCGACAGCCGCCAGGTCGGGAACGTATTGGTGGCGAAACGCTGGTGGACGAGGGCGATCGCCGAGACGAAGCGCTTGTCCTTCAGGTCGAGGAAGTAGCCGCCGAGCTGCGTGACCAGCACCATGCCCTTGTAGACGATGGTCCGGGACGACACCGAGACCGGGTAGAACTCCTTCACCCGCGGGTCTTCGAGGGCGTAGACCTTGTTGGAGATCACCTTGCGGGCGACATAGACCCGGCGCTCGAACGCGTCCTGGTCGGTGACCGAGGCCGGCCGGCCGATGAAGACCTGACGGTGATGCGGCTCGGTCGCCTTCACGGCCTCTCCGAGATCCTCCGGATCGACCGGCACGTCGCGCCAGCCGAGCAGCGGCAGGCCCTCGGCGGCGAGCGCCGATTCGACGATCTCCTGAATGATCGCCCGCGGCTCGTCCGCCTTCGGCATGAAGAACTGGCCGATCGCGTACGAACCCGCCGGCGGCAGCTCGAATCCGAGCCGCGAGCATTCTTCGGCGAAGAAGCCGTGCGGAATCTGCGTGAGGATGCCGCAGCCGTCGCCCATCTTGGGATCGGCGCCCACCGCACCGCGATGGTCGAGGTTCTCCAGGATCTTCAGACCCTGCGCGACGATCGCGTGGGTCCGGCGGTCGTGCATGTCGGCGATGAAGCCGACGCCGCAGGCATCGCGCTCGTTCGCGGGATCGTAGGAACCCTGGGCTTTCGGAAGGGCGGGATCGCGCACGATGAGCGGCATCGCGCCGCCGCGCGGGGCGGCAGCCTGGGCCGTGGACGCAGCAAACTCTTCGGCAGCCCTGCGTTGTGACATGCTTCGTCTCGTCCTTCCCTCGAACCCGTCCGCAGCCAAGAACCCGCGAGCATGTTTCATGCCCGCAAGCCGTCGGCGCCCGGCGCTTCGGCCTCTTGCCGCAGGCCATCCGGCCGGTCCGGGTGGACACGTCCGTCGGCTTGCGTTCATCGAGGACCCAGACCGCTCAGGGAGCGGTGCGCTGGCGCGCCCGTATCCGTCAGCCGAAAAACTCGCCCGCGCGCGAGACGGCGACGGCCGGGGTGCACGGCCGATGGGACAGTTGTGCTGTCCTAAGTCGCAAAACTGCCAGATTGAAATGTTTTCAGCAAGAGACTGCTGGCGGCTGCGGCGTCGCCGCTCTGGATGAGCGGGCGGACCCGGCTCCCGGCCTCCGCAATCTCGCCCGAATCGCGGGTTCTACCGGGCAGGCCGAGCACAAGCGGCATGCGGGGCAACGACCTCGCCGGCATGGTCGAGGTCCGGGTCCACCGGCCCGGACCATGCCGGAACCGGACACTCTGCCGGGTCTCCAAACCGAGAACGCACAAGAGTGACGATGAAGAGCAGAGTTGCACGCCTCCGACGACCGACGATCCTGACGCTGGGCGCGGTCGTCCTATCGGCCGCGACCTGCCTGGGTGCATCCAGCGGCGCCCACGCGCAATTCGCATTCGAGGATGAAGTGCTCCCCCCGCGCGTCGTGGCTTGGCGCCTCGCAGACCGCGGCTTCAGCGGCCTCAGCCGCCCGCGCTTCGACGGACGGGTCTACGTCGTCGAGGCCGTCGGCCCCGCCGGCGTGCCGGTGCGGCTCTTCGTCGATCCGATGACAGGGGCGATCGTGGGCCGCCAGCGGACGGGCGCGCCGGAAACCTACGCGCGGCTTGAGCGGCCCACACCCGGATTCGGCTGGACCGAGGACGAGGCCCTCCCCCGTCGCGCGATCCGCCCGGCCCCGCCCGCCGAGGACCCGATGGCGCGACCGCAGCGCCGACCGGGTGGCGAAGCCTTCCGACCGGACGTCAATCCCGACGGGCTCAACCCCGACGGCGTCGTCCGCAGCGCTCCGTCCAGAAAGGTCGCACGGGCGACGCCCGCGCGCACGCCGGAGCTGAAGACGCAGCACCGCACCTCACCCGAGGCGCCGCCCCCCAAGATCGCTCCCGCCGACACGGCCAAGAGCGATCCGAATCCGCCCTCGGCGCCCGAGACCAAGGCGGCATCGATCGAGAAATCCCCCTCGCCGGCCCCGACGACGCCTGCGGCAGCACCCTCGAAGCCGGCCGGAGCCCCCGTCGCGGACGCGGCCAAGCCGGCCGCGAAGGACTGGAAGGACCCGCCTTCGGACAAGAAGCCGGTGCGGGTGATCGGCGGCGCCACCATCGTCCCGGGCCCGTCCGAATAGGCGCGCAGGCTCTGGCCTCGGCGTCACCCGCCGATGGTCAGCCGCCGGTGGTCAGCCGCCGGCGGTCAGCCTCTCTGCGCCCGTGAAGACCGTGACGGTATCGGCCCGCGCGATGGCGCAGAGCGTCAGGCCATAGGATCGGGCACGTTCGAGGGCCAGCGACGTCGGTGCCGAGATGGCGACGATCACAGCCGCGCCGAGCCGTGCGGCCTTTTCAACCATCTCGAACGAGCAGCGGCTGGTGATGACGAGAAAGCCCTCGTCCGCGGGCGTGCCCGCCCGCATCAGGGCGCCGATCAGCTTGTCGAGGGCGTTGTGGCGGCCGACATCCTCACGGACCGCCGCGAGGCTGCCGTCGCGGCGAGCCCAGGCCGCCGCGTGAACGGCGCGCGTCTGCGCGCCGAGCACCTGCGCCCGATCCAGCTCGGAGAGCGCGCGGGCGATGGCCGGTAGAGCGATCCGGACTTCGGACGCGGCCCGCCCCCCGGCCCGCGGCAGTTGCGCCAGATCCTCGATGCCACAGACGCCGCAACCGGTCCGGCCGCTGATGGCGCGCTTGCGCGCCAAGTGCTCGCGAAGCCGACCTGGCGCCAGATCGACGTGAAGGCGCAGGCCGTCCTCGGCCATCTCGACCCGGGTCGCGCGGATCTCGTCCACGCTGTCCACGATCCCTTCCGTGAGGCTGAACCCGTAGGCGAAATCCTCCAGATCGGCGGGCGTCGCCATCATCACCGCGTGCGGCACGCTGCCGTAGACGAGGTTGACCGGCGCCTCCGCTGCGAGCGCCCGCGTGTCCGGCTTCGGCGCCGAACCGTGATAGGCCATCACCTGCATGGACACCGGCACCGCGCAGGGCGGCAGACCGGACGTTCGGCTTCCGGTTTCCGTCGACATCTCGAACTCCGATGGGGTGATACGAACGGCCGGCGATGGCTCATCCCCCGCGCCATGCGACCGTGAATGATTTAGCCGTTCCCTAGTGCGCCGACGCCACGAGACACCGCCAACTGGCTGGAAAGCGCGCGATGCGACGCTTGTGCGGTTGCACCTCGCCGGCCCTTGTGGTCTGAAGCCCCGGTCGGATAATGCCGGGTGACACAACCGGTACTCCGTCACGTCGGTACAATCCCGCACGCAGTCAAGACGGGACGGTTCGGCGGCAGCCAGATAGTTCAAGGGAGCCACGAGAGGCAGATGCGGACGGTGCGGACGATCAACCGGTCACTCTGGAGCCTCGCCGCTCTCGGCGCCCTGCTCTTCCCGATATCAGGCGCGCAGGCTGCGGGCTTCGGTCAGCCCGTGCCGTGGGAGATGGACCGGCAGATTCCGGTCACCGACAACGCGCGCGACATCCTGAACTTCGAAATCGGCCTGCACTGGCTGTCCCTCGGGATTTCCGTCTTCGTCCTGGGGCTGATCCTCTGGTGCATCTACCGCTTCAGCGAGAAGCGGAACCCGACGCCGTCGCGCACCACGCACAACACCGCCATCGAGATCGCCTGGACGATCGTGCCGGTGCTGATCCTGGTCGCCGTCGCGATCCCGTCCTTCCGCCTGCTGCGCACGCAGCTCTCGGATCCGAAGGCCGACATGATCGTCAAGGTCATCGGCCACGCGTGGTACTGGTCCTACGAGTACCCGCAGACCGAGGCCGGCGGCGGCTTCACATTCGACGCCAACATCGACGAGGACAAGCAGCCGCGCCTGCTCCAGACCGACAACGAGATGGTCGTTCCGGTCAACAAGATCGTGAAGATCCAGGTCACCGCTGCCGACGTGCTGCATTCCTGGGCCATGCCGGCCTTCGGCTTCAAGATCGACGCCGTTCCCGGCCGCCTGAACCAGATGTGGTTCAAGGCCGACAAGGAAGGCACCTTCCACGGTCAGTGCTCGGAGCTGTGCGGCCAGCGCCATGCCTACATGCCGATCGTGGTCCGCGTGGTCAGCGAGCAGGCCTATGCCGAATGGCTGAAGGAGGCGAAGACCAAGTACGCCCGCATCGACAACGGCACGAGCTTCGCCGAGGCCCGCTGAGCCCCGGCTGACCGAACCGAACCCATCAGATTCACAAGGCATTCGAATCCATGGCTACAGCCGCAGCCCATGCCGGGGCCCACGAGGTCCACGACCACAAGCCATCGTTCTTCGCCCGCTGGTTCCTGTCGACGAACCACAAGGACATCGGCACCCTCTACCTGCTGTTCGCCTTCTGCGCCGGCATGATCGGCGCGTTCCTCTCCTTCGGCATCCGGATGGAGATGGAGGCGCCCGGCCTGCAATATTTCTCGAACCCCGCGACCTACAACGTGTTCGTCACGGGACACGGCCTCATCATGGTGTTCTTCATGGTGATGCCGGCGCTGATCGGTGGCTTCGGCAACTGGTTCGTGCCCCTCATGATCGGCGCGCCCGACATGGCGTTCCCGCGCATGAACAACATCTCGTTCTGGCTGACGGTGGCGGGCTTCTGCTCCCTGCTCTGCTCGCTGTTCGTCGAAGGCGCGCCCGGCGCGTCCGGCGCCGGCACCGGCTGGACCGTCTACCCGCCGCTCTCGACCGCAGGCCACCCCGGCCCCGCCGTCGACTTCGCGATCTTCGCCCTGCACCTCTCGGGCGCGGGCTCGATCCTCGGCGCGATCAACTTCATCACCACCATCCTGAACATGCGCGCCCCCGGCATGACGCTGCACAAGATGCCGCTCTTCGCCTGGGCCGAGCTGGTCACCGCCTTCCTGCTGCTGCTCTCGCTGCCGGTGCTGGCGGGCGCCATCACGATGCTGCTGACGGACCGCAACTTCGGCACGACCTTCTTCGATCCGGCCGGCGGCGGTGACCCGATCCTGTACCAGCACCTGTTCTGGTTCTTCGGTCACCCCGAAGTGTACATCATGATCCTGCCGGCCTTCGGCATCGTGTCGCACATCATCGCCACGTTCTCGCGCAAGCCCGTCTTCGGCTACCTCGCGATGGCCTACGCCATGGTGGCGATCGGCGTCGTCGGCTTCGTCGTGTGGGCCCACCACATGTACACGGTCGGCCTGTCGCTGCAGACGCAGTCCTACTTCGTGTTCGCCACCATGGTGATCGCGGTCCCGACCGGCGTGAAGATCTTCTCGTGGATC
Source organism: Methylobacterium sp. B1 (assembly GCF_000333255.1). NCBI lineage: Bacteria > Pseudomonadati > Pseudomonadota > Alphaproteobacteria > Hyphomicrobiales > Methylobacteriaceae > Methylobacterium > Methylobacterium sp. B1. The sequence continues at coordinate 16,180 of NZ_BACT01000254.1, forward strand.
GCCACCATGTGGGGCGGCTCCATCCGCTTCACCGCCGCGATGCACTGGGCGGTGGGCTTCATCTTCCTGTTCACCGTCGGCGGCGTCACCGGCGTCGTGCTCGCCAACTCGGCGGTCGATAAGTACCTGCACGACACCTACTACGTGGTCGCGCACTTCCACTACGTGCTGTCCCTGGGTGCCGTGTTCATCATCTTCGCCGGTGTCTACTACTGGTTCCCGAAGATGACCGGCCACATCATCCCCGAATGGGCCGGCAAGCTGCACTTCTGGCTGGCCTTCATCGGCGCGAACGTCCTGTTCTTCCCGATGCACTTCCTCGGCCTCGCCGGCATGCCGCGTCGCTACGCCGACTATCCGGATGCCTTCGCCCAGTGGCACAAGGTGTCGACCTACGGCGGCCACATCTTCGGCCTCGGCATGTTCGTGTTCGTGATCGGCGTGGTCCTGGCGTTCCGCTCCAAGGAGCGGGCCGCGGACAACCCGTGGGGCGAAGGCGCCACCACCCTCGAGTGGACGCTCTCCTCCCCGCCGCCCTTCCACCAGTTCGAGACGCTGCCCCGCATCGTCGACGAGCCGGGCGCGCACTGATAGAGACCTCGCGAGGGCCGCANTCGCGGCCCTCGCCCTTTCCCGGGAGGCCGGTCGGNCGACCTCCCCGGCAGGGCGAGCGTTGAGGGCGATCCGCACGGGC
>NZ_BACT01000253.1:0-2246 GCF_000333255.1 Methylobacterium sp. B1
GGCTGCGCGAGCGGTCGAAGCGGATCCCTAACGTCGATCCGATCGACCTGCGCTTCCGCCGGTTCGAGCCCTATCCGCGGCCGATCGCCCAGGCGGTGATGTTCTGCCTGATGGATGTGTCGGGCTCGATGACCGAGCACATGAAGGACCTCGCCAAGCGGTTCTACATCCTGCTGCACATCTTCCTGACGCGCCGCTACCGGCACGTGGAGATCGTCTTCATCCGCCATACCGACCGGGCGACCGAGGTGGACGAGGAGACCTTCTTCGGCTCCCGGGAGACCGGCGGCACCCTGGTCTCCTCGGCGCTCGTGGAGATGAAGCGCATCATCGCCGAGCGCTACGACCCGAACGACTGGAACATCTACGCGGCCCAAGCCTCGGACGGCGACAACGTCTCCTCCGACGGGCCGACCTCGACGGAACTCTTGCGGTCGCACATCCTGCCGGCCTGCCAGCACTTCGCCTATCTCGAGGTGGGGGACGAGAACGGCCCCCGCGCCGGCTTCGTGGAGCACCGCACCACCCTGTGGCGGACCTACGAGGCGATCGCCAAGGCCGGCGGTCCGATCGCCATGCGCAAGGTCAACCATCGCCGGGAGATCTACCCGGTCTTCCGCGAGCTGTTCGGCCGCAAGGAAGGCCGCGCCGAGGCGGAGGCGTGACACGGAGTGGCGCGACGCGTCCCTCCCGCCTCTGCGGGGGAGGGCGAGACGCGGAGTTGGCCGGATCCAAGCAATCGAACGGGAGGCCGCATGACGCTCGTCAAGGCACGGACGCCCCAGACCATCTCCGGGGGCCAGAAACCCCTGTTCACCGGTAACGACTGGGATTTCGACACGATCCGACGGATCCACGACGCCTGCGAGGCGGTGGCCGGACCGCAGCTCGGCCTGTCCTGGTACCCGAACCAGATCGAGATCATCACGGCCGAGCAGATGCTCGACGCCTACGCGTCGATCGGCATGCCGCTGTTCTACAAGCACTGGTCCTTCGGCAAGCACTTCGCCCAGCACGAGTCCGGGTACCGCCGCGGCCTCATGGGCCTCGCCTACGAGATCGTCATCAACTCCGACCCGTGCATCTCCTACGTCATGGAGGAGAATACGGCGACGATGCAGACGCTCGTCATCGCGCATGCCGCCTTCGGGCATAACCATTTCTTCAAGAACAACTATCTGTTCCGGCAGTGGACCGACGCCGAAGGCATCCTGGACTATCTCGACTTCGCCAAGGGCTTCATCGCCCGCTGCGAGGAGCGCTACGGCCATCAGGCGGTGGAGCAGGTGCTGGACGCCGCCCATGCGCTGATGAGCCAGGGGGTCCACCGCTATCCGCGCAAGAAGCGGCCGGACCTCGCCTCCGAGCAGCGGCGCGAGCGCGAGCGGATCGAGCACGGGGAGCAGATCTACAACGATCTCTGGCGGACCCTGCCGCAGAAGGTCGGCGCCGTCCGCTCCGACATGGCCGCCGAGCGGCGCAAGGCGCTGCTGGAGCTGCCCCAGGAGAACATTCTTTATTTCCTGGAGAAGGTCGCACCCCGCCTGCGCCCCTGGCAGCGCGAGATCCTGCGCATCGTCCGCCTGGTGGCCCAGTACTTCTACCCGCAGCGCCAGACCAAGGTGATGAACGAGGGCTGCGCCACGTACTGCCACTACCGGATCATGAACGCCCTGTCGGAATCCGGGCAGATCACCGAGGCCGCCTACCTCGAATTCCTGCAATCGCACACCAACGTCATCCGGCAGCCGAACTACGACGACCGCTCCTACGGCGGCCACAACCCCTACGCGATCGGCTTCGCCATGATGCAGGACATCGCCCGCATCGCCGAGCAGCCGACCGACGAGGACCGGGCGTGGTTCCCCGACATCGCCGGCACCGGCGACGCCATGGCGGTCCTGCGCGACTGCTGGGAGAATTACCGCGACGAGAGCTTCATCCAGCAGTTCCTGTCACCCAAGCTGATGCGCGACCTGCGCCTGTTCCACGTCGTGGACGATCCGGAGGAGCCGGAGCTGCGGGTCGAGGCGATCCACGACGAGCGCGGCTACCGCAAGCTGCGCCGCGCCTTCGCGCGTCAGTATGACGTCGCGTGGCTCGATCCCGACATCGAGGTGGTGGATGTGGATCTCGAGGGCGACCGGCGCCTGATCCTGCATCACAAGGCGATCAACAAGATTACCCTGCAGAAGGACGACGCCAAGCGGGTCCTGCAGCACCTCGCCGACCTCTGGGGCTACGAC
>NZ_BACT01000252.1:0-3412 GCF_000333255.1 Methylobacterium sp. B1
GCTCCAGAATTAAGGGGCCGTCCGGGCCCTCGACGCCCGTGCGCGGCGTCCCCACATGGTCTCCACCGAGGAACGGGGCATCCGGACGCGCGTCCGGAGACAGGTCCCGGCTCGGCACTGGAGAGACGCTTCCATGATTGCCCTTCGTCCGCTCGCCGCGCTGCTCGTCGGGAGCATGGCCCTCGCCGGCCCGGCGCTGGCCCAGGCGCCCGCCAGCCGAACCAAGACCGTGGCGCCCGGCAAGACCGTGCGCATCGAGATCGCGCCGAACCTCAAGAAGGATTGTTCTCCTGGGCCGATGCCCGAGTTCAAGGTCTCCGGGCCGCCGAAGAACGGCTCGGTGATCACCAAGGTCGGCAAGCTGAAGACACCGGCGAGCTATCGCTGTCCCAACAAGGAGGCGGCCGTCCAGGCGCTGTTCTACCAGCCCAACTCCGGTTTCACCGGAACCGACGAAGTGACGTTCGAGGTCAAGAGCTCCGACGGTCAAGTGCAGACGCAGACCGTCAAGATTACGGTCGCGGCGTCCGGTGCCAAATCGGGAGACGATGGCAAGAAAGAGGGCACGGATTTGTGAGCCTGGGCCCGCTTAGGCGGTATCTGCCCAGTTCAGCGGCTCGTGCAGCCGTTCGGGGGCCGCACGGAGTCTCATCTGTGCCGCCTTCAGCGCTCGGGAGTGTTGCAAGCAATCGACATGCCGGGCGCCACGCTCGCCGCACTGCGACAAAAGCGGGCCTGTCGGTTGCATCCAAGCCGAGACAGGATGAAGCTGTCACGGTCTGAGAGGGTTATCGAATGCCCATGCATGCGACGAACGACCTTTTCCAGAGCTTCGCCCGAGGGTACGAGGCCCGCCGCGACACGGAGATGACGCTCTCCGAGTACCTGGAGGCCTGTCGCGACGAGCCCCTGATGTACGCCTCGGCCGCCGAGCGCATCCTCGCGGCGATCGGCGAACCCGAATTCGTGGACACCGCCAAGGATTCGCGCCTCGGCCGGATCTTCATGAACCGGACGATCCGGACCTACCCGGCCTTCCGGGAGTTCTACGGCATGGAGGAGACGATCGAGCGGATCGTCTCGTTCTTCCGCCACGCCGCGCAGGGGTTGGAGGAACGCAAGCAGATCCTCTACCTGCTGGGCCCGGTGGGCGGCGGTAAGTCGTCGCTGGCCGAGCGGCTGAAGCTCCTGATGGAGGTTCACCCCGTCTACGTCCTCAAGGCGGGGGACGAGGTCTCGCCGGTCTTCGAGAGCCCGCTGGGCCTGTTCGATCCCGAGACGATGGGCGAGGAGATCCAGCGCCGTTACGGCATCCCGCGCCGGCGGCTGACCGGCCTGATGAGCCCCTGGGCGCTCAAGCGCCTCGACGAGTTCAACGGCGACATCTCGCGCTTCAAGGTGATCAAGGTCCGGCCTTCCCGGCTGCGCCAGATCGCCATCGCCAAGACCGAGCCGGGGGACGAGAACAACCAGGACATCTCCTCGCTGGTCGGCAAGGTCGACATCCGGCGCCTGGAGACCCTGTCGCAGGCGGATCCCGACGCCTACTCGTATTCGGGCGGCCTGAACCGCGCGAACCAGGGCATCCTCGAGTTCGTCGAGATGTTCAAGGCGCCGATCAAGATGCTGCACCCGCTGCTCACGGCGACGCAGGAGGGCAACTACGTCGGCACCGAGAATATCGGCGCGATCCCGTTCACCGGCGTGATCCTGGCCCACTCGAACGAGGCCGAGTGGCAGACCTTCAAGACCAACAAGAACAACGAGGCCTTCATCGACCGGATCTACGTGATCAAGGTCCCTTACTGCCTGCGCGTCACCGAGGAGCAGCGGATCTACGAGAAGCTGATCTCCAGCTCGGAACTCTCGGACGCCGCCTGCGCCCCCGGCACGCTGGAGATGCTGGCGCGCTTCTCGGTCCTGTCCCGCTTGCGCGAGCACGCCAATTCCAACGTCTTCTCGAAGATGCGGGTCTACGACGGCGAGTCCCTGCGCGAGGTCGATCCCCGCGCCCGCTCGATGCAGGAATACAAGGATACGGCCGGCGTCGACGAGGGCATGGACGGGATCTCCACCCGCTTCGCCTTCAAGGTCCTGGCCGCGACCTTCAACCACGACACCACCGAAGTCTCGGCCGATCCGGTGCACCTGATGTACGTGCTGGAGCAGTCGCTCAAGCGCGAGCAGCTGCCGCCCGAGACTGAGAAGAAGTACCTGGAGTTTATCAAGACCGAGCTGGCCCCGCGCTATGCGGAGTTCATCGGGCACGAGATCCAGAAGGCCTATCTCGAATCGTACCACGATTACGGGCAGAACCTGTTCGACCGGTATATCGACTATGCCGACGCCTGGATCGAGGACCAGGACTTCAAGGATGCCGAGACCGGGCAGCTCATGAACCGGGAGCTCCTGAACCAGGAGCTCACCAAGATCGAGAAGCCCGCCGGGATCGCCAACCCGAAGGACTTCCGCAACGAGGTGGTCAAGTTCGCCCTGCGCTCCCGCGCCCAGCACGGCGGCCGCAACCCGAGCTGGACCTCCTACGAGAAGCTGCGCGAGGTGATCGAGCGGCGGATGTTCTCCCAGGTGGAGGAACTGCTGCCGGTGATCTCCTTCGGTTCCAAGAAGGATGGCGAGACCGAGAAGAAGCACGGCGAGTTCGTCGAGCGCATGGTCGCGCGCGGCTACACCGAGCGGCAGGTTCGCCGTCTGGTGGAATGGTACATGCGGGTGAAGCAGGCCGGCTGAGGCGCGGGGTGTCCGGCCGGGTCCAATCCGGCCGGCACAGGGTTCGACCCTGAGATCCGACCCTTTGCCGCCACAGTTTCGGACGACCGGCCGGTGAAGATCTCGGCCCTGCTGCAAAAGAGGGATCCATCCCTCCGGTAACAGCATGGTACGACAAGGGTCCGGACCCGGCCGGAACACGCGGACGAGGGTTTTCGCAGCGGATGCATATCGTCGACCGACGTTTGAACCCGGGCGGCAAGAGCCTCCCGAACCGCCAGCGCTTCCTGCGGCGCGTGAAGGACGTGGCCCAGCGCGCGGTGCGGGAATCCGCCCGCGAGAAGGACATCAAGGATCTCGGCAAGGACGGCCGCGTCACCGTGCCGGCGGACGGCGTCCGGGAGCCCCGCTTCTCGCGCCAGCCCGGCACGGGCCTGCAGGACCACATCCTGCCCGGCAACAAGACCTACGTCGAGGGCGACACGATCGAGCGGCCCCCGGGCAGCGGCGGCGGCCGTGGTGCCGGTGAAGGCGGGGAGGGCGGCGAGAACAGCGAGGACGCGTTCCGCTTCGTCCTCACCGGCGAGGAGTTTCTGGAGCTCNTCCTCGAGGATCTGGAGCCTTCGGAACCTCGCCAAGCGGCGGCTGGCCNTGGTGGAAACGGAGGGGCTGCGCCCGGCCGGCT
>NZ_BACT01000251.1:0-6343 GCF_000333255.1 Methylobacterium sp. B1
CGCGCCGATGCCGATCGCGATCACGCTCGGCCTCGGCTCGAATCCCGTTCCCTTCGCGGTGCCGGCGATCGAGAACGTCAACGGCCAGGCGATCTGCCTCGCCAACAAGCACAAGGACAATCGCGACCCGAAGAACTGGAAGGGCTTCAAACTCGCCATCCCGTTCGACTACTCGAACCACAACTACTTGCTGCGCTATTACTTGGCCGAGCACGGCATCGATCCCGACACCGACGTGCAGCTCCGCTCGGTGCCGCCGCCCGAGATGGTCGCGAACCTGCGCGCCGACAACATCGACGGCTTCCTGGCGCCGGACAACATCGTCCAGCGCGCGGTCTACGACGGCGTCGGCTTCATCCACGTGCTGTCGAAGGAGATCTGGGACGGGCATCCCTGCTGCTCGTTCTCGGTCGCGCAGGACACGATCCGCGAGATGCCGAACGCCACGGCCGCGCTCCTGCGCGCCATCCTCCAGGCGACCGCCTACGCCTCGCGGCTGGAGAACCGCAAGGAGATCGCCGCCGCAATCGCGCCCGCGAACTACCTGAACCAGCCGCTCACCGTCGTGGAGCAAGTCCTGACCGGCACCTACGCGGACGGCCTCGGCAGCGTCAGGAAGGATCCGCGGCGGGTCGCCTTCGACCCGTTCCCGTACGAGAGCTTCGCGATCTGGACGCTGACCCAGATGAAGCGCTGGGGCCAGATCAAGGGCGATGTCGACTACGCCGCCGTAGCGAGGCAGGTCTACCGCGCCACCGATGCCGCCAAGCTGATGAAGCAGGACGGCCTCGCCCCGCCGGAAGCCACCACGAAGACGTTCGTGGTGATGGGCAAGCCCTTCGATCCGGCCAAGCCCCAGGAATACCTGGATTCCTCAAGATCAAAGCGCGCGAGCTGAGTCATGCAACGCACCCTGACCCTGCGCGCCGGCATCCTCTCCCTGGCGCTCCTCGCGGTGATCCTACTCGGCTGGCAGGTCGCGGTGAGCGGCACGGCCAAGACCGAGGCGATGGATCCGGAATACGCGGCCCTGATGGGTCAGTCGGCCACCACCGGCAAGTCGGCCATGCCCGGCCCCCTGGATGTCGGGGCGACCATCTGGGGGACTTGTTGCCCACGGTGGACACCGTCGACGGCGTGCCGAGGATCTGCAGGACCTGCTCGGGGCTCATGCCGGGCTTGATCGTGGCGAGTGCCGCCTGGTCGACCTGATAGCCGTGACGCAGCTCCTCGCCGATGCAGCCGGACAGGCCGGTTCCCGCAAGGCCGAGCAGGGCGAGGCGCGCGAAGGACTGGACGAGACGGCGCCGCATCGGGCCCCCAGAGAGCGTGTTGACGGACGGGGCGCAACCGTCGTCGCCGACACGGGGCTCCGACGGCGCTTGCGCCCTGGGCGTGGGTTGCCGTACCGCGGGGTTATGGCTTTGACAAGGCAAGCTTGGCCACAGATGGCCGGGGTTCGGCACCGATGATCGCCGGGTTGTTCCGGCGCGCGAGCGCGCGGCGCCGCGCCGTCGAGGGACTGCACGTGGCCTTGAGCATGGCCGCGCGCCGGCCGGGCCTCTACACGCGCCTCGGCGTGCCCGATACCGTGGAGGGCCGGTTCGAGGCCCTCTGCCTGCACGCGATCCTGGTCCTGCGCCGGCTGAACCGGTTGCCGGCGCCGGCGTCCGAGGTGGCCCAGGATCTCGTGAATTCGGTCTTCACCCAGCTCGACGCCTCGCTGCGCGAACTCGGTGTCGGCGACATGGGCGTGTCCAAGCGGATGAAGAAGCTCGGCGCCGCCTTTTACGGCCGGGCCGAGGGCTACGATGCCGCCCTGGAGGCCGGCGACGCGGCGGCGCTGCGCGCCGTTCTCGTCCGCAACGTGCTGGGCGGCGAGGGTGACGGGCGCGGTCTTGCCGCCTACGTGCAGTCCGCCGACGCCGCCCTCGCCGGCGCCGATCTGGACGGGCTGCTCGGGGCCGGGCCGCCCTTCCCGGAGCCGGACGGCTTCGCGCCGGCATCGGTCCACGCTGGAGATGGAGGAAATTCATGACCCGCCACGCCGGCCAGGAGGGCTTTCCCCTCGCGCGCTGGGTCAATGTCGAGCGCCTGCCCCAGGGGCGCGGCGCCGTCACCGTGGAGGCGAGCCCGGCCGAATGCGCGGCGCTCGCCGCCGATTTCGGCATCCCCGGGATCCGCGATCTGGTCGGGCGCTTCGCCATCGAGGGGCCGACCAGCCGTCTCACCGTGACCGGCGCGGTGGAAGCCCTGGTGACGCAGGTCTGCACCGTGAGCCTCGAACCCTTCGAGGCGCCGGTCCATGAACCGGTCGAGGTGGTGTTCACCGATACCGACCAGCTCGCCGGCACCGAGGCCGAGGAAGCCGACATCCCCGACCCGCTGGTCGGCGGCCGCATCGATTTCGGTGCGCTCACCGCCGAGTTCCTGGCGCTCGGCCTCGATCCCTATCCGCGCAAGCCCGGCATCACCTTCGAGCCGGTGGTGGCGGGCGACGATGCGGGGCCCCTCGACGGCCTGCGCAAGCTCCGCGACGGCGGAGCCTGAGGCCGCCGGCGACCGCCCGGAAGCCCGCGCCGCCCGAATTCATTTGCCCGCCGGGCCGGTATCGCTATGGTCCGCCGCGCCCGGCGGGCCCCGTCCCGCCGACGTCTGAACCCTTTCCCGCCGAGACCCGCGACCCGCTACCGACATGTCCCAACGCGTGTGCATCTCGCTCGACGCCATGGGTGGCGACCACGGGCCCACCACGGTCGTGCCCGGCGCAGCCCTGGCCCGGGAGCGTCATCCCGGCACCACCTTCCTGATGTTCGGCGACGAGGCCGTGATCGCGCCGCTGGTCGCCAAGGAGCCCCGGCTCAAGGATTGCGTCGAGATCCGCCACACCAGCGTGGCCGTGGCCATGGACGACAAGCCCAGCCAGGCGGTGCGCCAGGGCCGGGGCAAATCGTCCATGTGGCAGGCGATCCAGGCGGTGCGCGACGGGCAGGCCGATGCCTGCGTGTCGGCCGGCAACACCGGCGCCCTGATGGCGATGTCGAAGATCTGCCTGAAGACCATGTCGGGCATCGAGCGTCCGGCCATCGCCTGCCTGTGGCCGACCGTGCGCGGCGAGAGCGTCGTGCTCGACGTCGGCGCCACCATCGGCACGGATGCCGAGCACCTCGTCGAGATGGCCGTGATGGGCTCCGCCATGGCCCGGATCGTGTTCGACCTCGACCGGCCCACCGTCGGCCTGCTCAATGTCGGCACCGAGGAGATGAAGGGCAACGAGGCGGTCAAGGAGGCCGCCCGGATCCTGCGCGAGATGGAGAGCCCCGGCCTCACCTATCACGGCTTCGTCGAAGGCACCGATCTCGGGCGCGGCACCGTCGACGTGGTGGTGACCGAGGGGTTCACCGGCAACATCGCCCTCAAGACCGCCGAGGGCACCGCCAAGCAGATCGGCACGTATCTCCGCGCCGCCATGACCCGGACGCTGGCCGCCAAGATCGGCGCCCTGTTCGCCCGGCAGGCCTTCAAGGCCCTCAAGGACAAGATGAACCCGAGCCGGGCCAATGGCGGGGTGTTCCTCGGCCTCGAAGGCATCGTCATCAAGAGCCACGGTTCGGAGAATGCGCAGGGCTTCGCCGCGGCGATCGATCTGGCGCACGACATGGCGCGCCATGACATGATCCGCACGATCCGCGAGATGCTCGACCAGACCGCGGCGCTGGCGCCGGCGTGACGCCGGTGCCGGACTGAGCCCCGTCGACGGATGGGATGGAAATCGGACGGCTGCGGCTTCACAACTGGAAATTGTGAATCTGGCGTCGTCCGGGAAGGACAATGATGGCAACCCTCCGCACTGACCCCGAGCCGCACCGGCGCGCGCCCCCTCTGCGCTCGGTGGTGGTGGGGACCGGATCGAGCCTGCCCGCACGGGTGGTGACGAATGCCGATCTGGCCGAGCAGATGGACACCTCCGACGCGTGGATCGTCCAGCGGACCGGGATCCGCCAGCGGCACATCGCGGCCGCCGACGAGACCACCTCGGTCCTCGGCGCGCGCGCGGCCCGGGCCGCCCTGGAGGATGCCGGCCTGACCGCCGACGACATCGACCTCGTGATCTGTGCCACCTCGACGCCGGACCACACCTTTCCGGCGACCGCGACCCAGATCCAGGCGGCGCTGGGTATCCATCAGGGCGCGGCCTTCGACCTGCAGGCGGTCTGTGCCGGCTTCGTCTTCGCGGTCTCGACCGCCGACAAGTTCCTGACCACGGGCGCGGCCCGCCGTGCGCTGGTGGTCGGCGCCGAGACCTTCTCGCGGATCGTCGACTGGGAGGACCGCACCACCTGCGTGCTGTTCGGCGACGGGGCCGGCGCCATCGTGCTGCAGGCGCAGGACGAGGCCGGGGACCGCGGCGTGCTCAGCGCGAGCCTGCGGTCGGACGGGCGCCACCGGGAGAAGCTCTATGTTGACGGCGGTCCGGGTTCCACCGGCACCACCGGCCACCTGCGCATGGAGGGCCGCGACGTGTTCCGGTTCGCCGTGGGGCAGGTCACCGACGTGATCGTCGAGGCTTTCGCGCAGGCGGGCGTCACCGCGGAGGAGCTCGACTGGTTCGTGCCGCATCAGGCCAATCGCCGGATCATCGAGGCCTCGGCCGACAAGATCGGAATCGCCCGGGAGAAGATCGTGCTGACGGTGGACCGCCACGGCAACACGTCGGCGGCCTCGATTCCCCTGGCCCTCGACGTGGCGCGGCGGGACGGTCGCATCCAGGCGGGCGACCTCGTGATGATCGAGGCGATCGGCGGCGGGTTCAGCTGGGGTGCGGCGCTGATCCGCTGGTGAGGCTTCGGGCGGGCGCCTGAAACGATTCGCGGCCCCGCTGCGGTTGACCGGGGGCGGAGCGCCGATTAGCGTGCCGGATCATAGGGATACGCCTTCAGCGTTTGGTGTGGCCGCGCGTGCCGCACCATGCGTCATGGGGCGAAGGATGCGGGCGAGGGGACACGGCATGGCAGGCAAGACGGTGACGCGCGCCGACTTGAGCGAGGCCGTCTACCATCAGGTGGGCCTGTCGCGGACCGAGTCGGCCGCCCTCGTCGAGACCGTGCTGTCGGAGATCTGCAGCTGCCTGGCGAGCGGCGAGACGGTGAAGCTGTCCTCGTTTGGCTCCTTCGTGGTGCGCAGCAAGGGCAAGCGCGTCGGTCGCAACCCCAAGACCGGGGTCGAGGTCGCGATCGAGCCGCGGCAGGTGATGGTGTTCAAGCCGTCCAACGTGCTCAAGGCCAAGATCAACGGCCTGAACGGCACGGGCGTTCACGACGACGATTGAGCGGGGCCGCGTGCGGGGCCGCCTCCTGCGCGGCCTGCGCCCCGGAACGGGCTGCGGTTCATCCTGCCCCGCCCTTGTCCCGGATGCCCGCAAGGTCGCGGACGGTGAACGGAAGCCCGGCACACGACGCACCGCACAAGCGGCACCCGCTCCAAACGCCGCCGGATTCCTCAGCCTCTCAGGCTTGAGTGCGACCCTGCGACCGGTCAAGATCGGGGCGTTCCGAGCCCATTCGCAAGACACCCATGCCGCCAGCCCTCGCCGCCGCACAGACCGACGAACCGCCGACCGGGATCGGCGAGAAGAGCGCCCATGCGTTCCGGACGATCAGCGAGGTGGCCGAAGAACTCGACGTGCCCCAGCACGTGCTGCGGTTCTGGGAGACCCGCTTTGGCCAGATCCGTCCCGTGAAGCGGGCGGGTGGACGGCGCTATTATCGGCCCCAAGATGTCGAGCTGGTGGCGGGTATCCGGCATCTCCTGCACGTGCAGCGCTACACCATCGCGGGGGCGCAGCGGGTCCTCAAGGAGAACGGCGTCCGCTTCGTGCAGGCGGTCGGCCGCGGCGAGGCCGTGGCGGCCGAACCCCTGATTCAGGAGGTCGAGACGGAGGCGGGCGCCCGGTCCGGCACTCTCGGAGCCTCCGACCGGGCGTCCCTGGCCGAAGCCCTGGAGGAATTGCGGGCCTGCCGCGCCCTGCTCGATGGCCTGCGCGAGATGCCCGACCTGGAGGCCTGACATGGAGGCCTGACCGGCCCAGCCTGACCGTGTCGGCACGACCGCGCGATCCGACACGCGGCCAGCGAACTTTCCGGCGACAACCTGCGTTGTCGCCCGCATGGCCGCGCCCAAACCCAAGTTGACGCCCAGCCAGGAACTGATGGCCCGCATCATGCGGATCGTCCGCACATGCCCGGAGGCGGCTTCCGAAGTCCTGGAACTGATGTTCCTCGTCAGCCAGATCGAGGCGGCTACCGGCGTCGACCGCGAGTACCGCGACGCCAAGCGCGTGATC
>NZ_BACT01000250.1:0-12796 GCF_000333255.1 Methylobacterium sp. B1
TCCTCCGGAAAGCCATCCGCCGGAAAGCCGCCCGCCGGGAGGGCCTGAGCCTTGCCCGGGTCGGCCCGTGCTTCCGAGGAGGGGCTGATCGCCCGCTACTTCGCCCCCCTCGCGGGGCCGGGCGCCCACGGGCTGCGGGACGACGCCGCCACGCTGACGCNCACGCCGGGCCACGACCTCGTCCTCACCACCGATGCCGTGGTGGCGGGGATCCACTACTTCGCGGAGGATCCGCCGGCTTCGATCGCCCGGAAGGCCCTCGGCGTGAACCTCTCCGACATCGCCGCCAAGGGCGCGGTCCCGCGCGGCTTCCTGCTCACCCTGGCGCTCCCCGATGACTGGACGGAGGCTTGGCTCGACGGCTTCGCGGCGGGGCTCGGCGCGGCGGCGGCGGAGGCCGGCTGTCCGCTCCTCGGCGGCGACACGGTACGCTCCGGTGGCCCGGCGCTGATCTCGGTGAGCCTGTTCGGCGAGGTGCCGACCGGCGCCATCGTCCGCCGCACCACCGCGCGGGTCGGCGACCGGATCTGCGTCACCGGCACGATCGGCGACGCCGCCCTCGGCCTGCGGCTCCGCCTAGAGCCCACGGCGCCCTGGGTCGCCGGGCTGGACCCGGCGCTCCAGGCCGAACTCGCCGACCGCTACCTGCATCCGCGCCCGCGGCTCGCCGCGGCGCCGGCGGTCCGCCGCTACGCCTCGGCGGCCATGGACGTGTCCGACGGCCTCGCGGGCGATCTCGCCAAGATGCTGGGCACGGGTCGCGGCGCCCGGGTCGCGGCCGCCGCCCTGCCGCTCTCAGATGCCGCCCGGCGCGCCTGCGCGGCCGAGCCCGCGCTGATCGACGCGGTCCTGACCGGTGGCGACGATTACGAGATCCTCTGTACCGTTGCTCCGGAGAATGTCGCGGCCTTCCAGGCCGAGGCGGCCGCCGCCGGTCTCATCGTCTCGGCCATCGGCACCATCACATCAGGCGACGGCCCGCCGCGCTTCGAAATGCGCGATGGCGCCGAGCGCGTATTCGCGGCTGGGTCCTTCAGCCACTTCTGAGATCTGAGCCGGCCCGGATCGTGCGGCGCCGCGGCTGGCCGCGGCTCCGGCCGGATGCCCGATCTGACGACGGACCTCGTCGATCATGTCCGCCGCGACGACCGGAATCCAAGGGCTCACCGGATCCCGGCCCATGCCGGGCGTCTGGGAGAGGGCGTCCTGCAGCGCGGAGATCAGGTCATCCTGGATCGCCACCGGTTGCGCCGCGACCCGTTCGGCGATCAGGAAGCCGACTGCACCGCGCAACACCTCAAGCGTGGCCGCCAGCTTGGCGGCGTGGTCACTGCTCATCGCGAGCCCCGTCAGAGTACAACTAAAAATAGAATACCGGAGGGTTAAAAGAACGTTAATCGACCGCCGGCTCAGCCCGCGGCTGCGGCGACGCCCGGTTGCCATCGCCCCCCATGCCGCCGGGCAATGCAAAATAATGCGAGATCGTGGGCCTGCGAGGACCGCGCGCGCGGGCGCATGAGATCCGAGGCCTGAGCGTATTCTCCCGCGCGGCGTTTGCGCTCACCGGCGAAGTTTGGCAATCAAGGTATTGTTCTGGGAAGGAAAGCCCCGAATCCGAGCACCGCGTCCCATGGCCGTCGTCCGGCGGTCAAGCTCGACAATCACAAGCCCACGCCAGGCACGATAATGACAAGGACGGTCGAATGATTCCCTTGCTTCTGATCATCGTGGGCGGGCTCTGCGCCGTCGCCTACGGCATCGTCACGATCCTCGACGTGATGCGGCGCGATGCCGGCACGCAGCGCATGCAGGAGATCGCCGCCGCCATCGCCGAGGGCGCGCAGGCCTATCTCCGGCGGCAATACACGACGATCGGCCTCGTCGGCGTCGTCCTGTTCGTCCTCCTCGCCGTCTTCCTCGGGATCAAGGTCGCGGTCGGCTTCCTGATCGGCGCCGTGCTGTCGGGGGCGGCGGGCTTCATCGGCATGAACGTCTCGGTCCGGGCCAATGTCCGCACGGCCCAGGCCGCCTCCACCTCGCTGGGCGGCGGCCTCGACGTCGCCTTCAAGTCGGGGGCGGTGACCGGCATGCTGGTGGCGGGCCTCGCGCTCCTTGGCGTCGCCCTCTACTACCTGTTCCTCACCCGCGGCGCCCATCTCGACCCGTCGAGCCGCGAGGTGATCGACGCGCTCGTCGCCCTGGGCTTCGGCGCCTCGCTGATCTCGATCTTCGCCCGGCTGGGCGGCGGCATCTTCACCAAGGGCGCCGATGTCGGCGGCGACCTCGTCGGCAAGGTCGAGGCCGGCATCCCGGAGGACGATCCGCGCAACCCCGCCACCATCGCCGACAATGTCGGCGACAATGTCGGCGACTGCGCCGGCATGGCGGCCGACCTGTTCGAGACCTACGCGGTGACGGTCGTCGCCACGATGGTGCTGGCCGCGATCTTCTTCTCCGGTCCCACGGGAAGCGGCCGCGACGTCCTCGAGCCGATGATGCTGTACCCGCTGGCCATCGGCTCGGCCTGCATCCTCACCTCCATCGCCGGCACCTACGCGGTGCGGCTCGGGGCCAACCAGTCGATCATGGGCGCCCTCTACAAGGGCCTGATCGCCGCGGGCGTTCTGTCGATCGGGGCGATCGCGGCGGTCAACATGACCCTGCTCGGGGGCTTCTCGACGACCTTCACCACCTCCACGGGCGTCACCTTCACGTCGGGCGGCCTGTTCGGATGCGCGGTGATCGGGCTCGCCATCACGGCGCTGATCGTGGTGATCACCGAGTACTACACGGGCACCAACTTCCGCCCGGTGAAGTCGATCGCCGACGCGTCGGTGACCGGCCACGGCACCAACGTGATCCAGGGGCTGGCGATCTCGCTGGAATCGACCGCGCTGCCGGCCATCGTGATCGTGGCCGGCATCATCAGCACCTACGCGCTCGCCGGCCTGTTCGGCATCGCCATCGCGGTCACCGCCATGCTGGCGCTGGCGGGCTTCATCGTGGCGCTCGACGCCTTCGGGCCGGTCACCGACAATGCCGGCGGCATCGCCGAGATGGCGGGCCTGCCCGCGGAGGTGCGCAAGTCCACGGACGCCCTCGACGCGGTCGGCAACACCACCAAGGCGGTGACCAAGGGCTACGCCATCGGCTCGGCGGGCCTCGGCGCGCTGGTTCTGTTCGCCGCCTACACGTCGGACCTGAACTACTTCATCGCCAATGCGAGCCCGACGCAGTACCGCTTCTTCCAGGGCGTCAGCGTCGATTTCTCCCTGTCCAACCCCTACGTCGTGGTCGGCCTGCTGCTCGGTGGCCTGATCCCGTTCCTGTTCGCCGGCATCGCCATGACGGCGGTCGGGCGCGCGGCGGGCGCGGTGGTGGAGGAGGTCCGGCGCCAGTTCCGGGAGAAGCCCGGGATCATGCAGGGCACCGACCGGCCGGATTACGGACGGGCGGTGGACATGCTGACCCGCGCGGCGATCAAGGAGATGATCGTCCCCTCGCTCCTGCCGGTGCTGTCGCCGGTTGTGCTGTTCTTCGTGATCCAGCTGATCGCCGGCAAGAACCAGGCCTTCGCCACGGTGGGGGCGAGCCTGCTCGGCGTGATCCTCACCGGACTCTACGTGGCGATCTCGATGACGTCGGGCGGCGGCGCCTGGGACAACGCCAAGAAATACATCGAGGACGGCCACCACGGCGGCAAGGGCTCGGAGGCCCACAAGGCGGCGGTGACCGGCGACACGGTGGGCGACCCCTACAAGGACACCGCCGGTCCGGCGGTGAACCCGGCGATCAAGATCACCAACATCATCGCCCTGCTGCTGCTCGCGGTGCTGGCACACAGCTGATCGATGGATGGCCGAACCGAAGGTCGGCTTTCCGACCTCTCGGTTCCGCTTGCGGGCCATCTGAGGGATTACCGGCCGCACCGGATCCGGGCGGCCGTCTGCAGCCAATCCGCTTCCGGCCCGCACGGAGCCGGGCGGATCCTGCGGATGTGTCATCGCCGATCCGACCGGGCGAGGGGCACGGCGCACCCGATCGGGCGGTGCCGGGGTTCGACTCTCGGACCGTCGCGGTCGGCGCAGCCACCTGCAGGACGCTGCGCCGACCGTGAACGACCGCGCCAATCCGTCATGTCGAGACCTCGCGACCGCCGGCCATCATTTTAGCGGGAAGTGTTCACTCTTGAACGGACGCGGCGGCCAAGCTGGGCTATGCCGGCTCGTAGCGCCAGCCTGCCGCGACCGATGCCGCCGAACTCACCGTCCCCGCTGGAGCGGAACCTCCTGCTCCGCTCGCTGCCACCCGTCGAACGGTCGAGGCTTCTCCCCCATGCGGAGGTGGTCACACTGGTGCGCGGCGACGTCCTGTTCGAGCCGGGGGACGAGGTCACCGCGATGATCTTCCCGCTCGACGGGACGGTGGTCTCCCTGATCGTGCCGCTGGAGGAGGGCCGCACCATCGAGACCGCGACCGTCGGTCGTGAGGGGGCGCTCGGCGGCGTCGTGAGCCAGGGCTACCTCCCGGCCTTCAACCGCGCCGTCGTTCAGATGGGCGGGGCGGCGGTGCGGCTGGACGCGGCGCGGATGCAGGCGGCCAAGCGCACCTCGCTGCCGATCCGCAACGCCCTCGTGCGCTACGCCGACTGCCTCCTCGCGCAGGTGGTCCAGTCCGTCGCCTGCAATGCCGCCCATCCCATCGAACAGCGGTGCGCGCGCTGGGTGCTCGCCCTGCACGACCGGCTCGCCACCGACGTCCTGCCGGTCACCCAGGACATGCTGGCGGAGATGCTCGGGGTGCGCCGGACCTATCTCAGCGGCATCCTCAACCGGCTCCAGGCCCAGGGGCTTATCGAGATGGGCCGGGCCAGGATCACGGTCCGCGACCGGCCGGCTCTGCAGGCGGCGTCCTGCGAATGCCATCGCCGGGTGCAGGAGCACTTCGCCCTCGTCCTCGGCGCGACCTTCACGCCGGCCGGAACCCTCGTCGCGCTCGACCCCGAAGGCGCGCCCGATCCCCTGGCGACGCACGGGGCCATTTCCGCATGACCGTGATCGACATGGAAGGCGTCGAGCATCTCATCGCCGCCGACCTGCGTCTCGCCGCGCTCAAGGCCTACGGCATCCTCGACACCCCGCCCGAGGCCGCCTTCGACGGCATCGTGCGGCTGGCGACCCGGCTGTGCCTGACCCCGGTCGCCCTCGTCAGCTTCGTGGCCGCCGACCGCCAGTGGTTCAAGGCACGGATCGGTTTTCCTTCGTGCGAGACCGACCTCGAGCGCTCGGTCTGCAAGTACGCGCTGGCCGAGCCGGACCTGCTGATCGTGCCCGACCTCGCGGCCGACCCGCGCACGGCCGACAACCCCCTCGTCACTGGGGAGCCGTTCATCCGGTTCTACGCCGGGGCGCCCCTGCGCGCGCCCGACGGGCAGGTGCTCGGCTCGCTCTGCGTCATCGACACGGTGCCCCGGCCCCAGGGACTGACCCCGGAGCAGCAGGAGGACCTGCGCATCCTGGCGGCCCAGGTCGTCACCCAGCTGCAGATGCGCCGGGCCGTGGACGAACGCGATCAGGTCCTTGCGTTCCAGGCCGCCGAGCTGCGGCGGGCGCACCGGCTCGACGTCATCGCCACCGCCTCCACGGCCCTGCTCACCGCCGACGACCCCTCCGCGGTCCTCGAACCCATTCTGAGGGACGGGGCCGACGCCCTCGGGTTCGACCGGGCCTGCCTCTACGACGTAACGCCGGACCGGCAGCACCTGCGCCTGACCCACGCGGTCAACATCTCTCCGGACGGGCGCGAGCGCCTGAAGCGCCTGCCGTTCGGGACTCCGCTCTGCGGCATCGTCGCGGAGACCCGCCAGCCCCTGATCCTCAGCGGGTTGCAGGCCAGTCTCGATCCGCGATGGGAGGTGGCCCGCGGCAACGGCCTCGACGCCTATGCCGGGTTCCCCATCGTCAGCCGGGGCGAACTCTGCGCGGTCATCGCCTTCGCCTCGACGCGGGTGGCCGCCTTCGACCGCGAGACCGTGGCGTTCTTCGAGACGCTCGCCCGCCTGATGGCGGCGGTCCACGAGCGCCTCGACGGCGAGGACGCCCTCGCCGAGAGCCGGGCCTACTGGCGCAGCCTGTTCGAGCGGCTGTGCGAGGGCTTCATCGTCGGCGAAGTCATCCGCGAGGCCGGACAGGTGACCGACTGGCGCTACGTCGAGGTCAACCGTGCCTGGGGCGACCTCGTCGGCATCGACGTGAACCAGGTTGCCGGCCGGACCATCCGCGAGGTCTTCCCCGGTATCGAGGACGCCTGGGTCAATGAGTTCGCACAGGTGGTGGAGAGCGCGGAACCGCGCGAGTTCCTGCGGCGGGTCGGGACGCTCGACCGCTGGTACGAGGGCCGCGCCTTCGCCATCGGCGCCGACCGCTTCGCCGTCACCTTCCTCGAAGTCACCGACCGGGTCCAGGCCGAGGCGCGACGTACGGCCCTGCTGAGCCTCGGCGACCGGTTCCGCGACCTGACGGAGGCCCCGGAGATGATCCAGGCCGCCGCCGAGATCGTCGGCACGACCCTCGGCGTCACGCGGGCCGGCTATGGCCATATCGACGGCGACGTCGAATTCGTCGACATCGAGGAGGGCTGGACCGCACCGGGCGTCGCCAGCATCGCCGGGCGGCACCGCTACGCCGATTTCGGCGACATCCGCGAGCACCTTCGGCGCGGCGAGCCGCTGGTCATCGAGGACGTGCGAACCGATCCGAGAACGTCCTCGGATCCCCGGCTGATGCTCGACGTCGGCATCGGCGCGCTCGTGAACATGCCGGTTCGCGAGCGGGGACGCACGGTGGCGGTGTTCATCGTGCAGGACGACAAGCCCCGCCGATGGTCGCCGGAAACCCTGGCCTTCGTGCGCAACGTCGCCGAGCGTCTGGAGTCGGGCGTTGCCCGGCTCGAGGCCGAGGAGCAGCAGCGCATCCTCAACGAGGAGATCTCGCATCGCCTGAAGAACATGCTCGCGATGGTGCTGTCGATCGCCACGCAGACCCTTCGCGGTGTCCCCGACCGCGCTCCTGTGGAGGCCTTCGAGCGGCGCATCCACGCGCTGTCGACCGCCCACAACGTGCTCCTCCACAAGACATGGACGAGCGCCCCGGTCCGCGAGGTCGTCCATGCGGTCCTCGGCGCTGCGGGTCATGGCGACCGCATCACGGTCACGGGCCCCGATTTCGATCTCGGGCCGCGCGCGACGCTCTCGGTCTCGCTCCTGCTGCACGAACTGGCGACCAATGCCGCCAAATACGGGGCCTTGTCGGTCCCCGACGGGCGGGTCGCCGTGACGTGGCGCCTGGATGACGGCATCGGGGAGCGTGAGGTCGTGCTCGACTGGGTCGAGCGGGGCGGCCCGCCACCTGTGGCCCCCGCGCACTCCAAGCGCGCCGGGTTCGGCTCGCGCCTCATTCGTTTGGGATTGGCCGGATCCGGCGGCGTCGACCTTCGTTACCCTTCCTCTGGCTTCGAAGCGACGCTGCGTGCGCTGCTCGTCCAATTGCAGCATGGATAGGGAGCGAGCCGTGGCTGCAGGGACTGCGAGGCGGAATGCCATCCTCGTCATCGAGGATGAGCCGGTCATGCGCCTCATGGCTGTCGACCTCGTCGAGGAGGCGGGGTTCGAGGCCCTGGAAGCGTTCGACGCCGAGGAAGCGGTGCGCCTTATGGAGGCGCGGCCCGACATCGTCCTCGTCTTCTCCGACATCGACCTCGGCATCGGCATGGCGGGTCTGGACCTCGCCCATGCGATCCGGGACCGTTGGCCGCCGGTCGAGATCATCATGACCTCGGGGAAGATTCAGCCCGAACCCGGGGATCTGCCAGAGCGCGGGCGCTTCTTCGAGAAGCCCTACCGCCGCGACGAGGTCGCCGCGGCGATGCGCGAACTCGCAGCCTGACCGGACGTCGGGGCGGTCGGCCGAGCCGGATCCTGCCTCTCCGGCATCGGCCGCGCGGCCCGGCATGGAGACCGACACCCAGACCGGACCGGACGACCCGAAGCCGCATGGCCGGCGTCGACTCCGGATATCCGGAGACGCGCGGCGACGACACGGGCGCATCGGCGCCGACCCACGGCGGCATCGGTGAGCGCCTTCTCGTCGACCGGCCCGAACGGTGACCGCGGACCGCACGGTGCGGATCAGTCGACAGGGCCGGGTTCCGAGCGAGCCCGGCTGTTCACCATTCACCGTGTGCGCCCCCGCACGCGCCTGTCAGCCCTGCTGCGCTGCACCTTGGCATCGCGGCGGCGCAGCGCCACCTCGGCGCGGGAATAAAACCGGACGCGGCCTGCGCCGCACCACAACGAGGTACCTCATGCCGTCCCTGCTCGACCCGATCCGTATCGGCGCCATCGAGGCGAAGAACCGGATCTTCATGGCGCCCCTGACGCGCGGCCGCGGCACCCGCGAGCACGTGCCGACCCCGATCATGGCCGAGTATTACGCCCAGCGCGCCGGCGCGGGCCTGATCCTCACCGAGGCCACCGGCATCAGCCAGGAGGGTCTCGGCTGGCCCTACGCGCCGGGGATCTGGTCCGACGCCCAGGTCGACGCGTGGCGGCCGATCGTGAAGGCCGTGCACGACAAGGGCGGCAAGATCGTCTGCCAGATCTGGCATATGGGGCGGCTGGTCCACCCGGACTTCCTGGGCGGCGAGAAGCCGATCTCGGCCTCTGCCACGACGGCGCCCGACCAGGCGCACACGTATTCCGGCAAGAAGCCCTATGCCGAGGCGCGCCCGCTGGAGGTCTCGGAAGTGCCGCGCCTGCTCGCCGATTACGAGCGGGCCACCGCCAATGCCCTGGCGGCCGGCTTCGACGGCGTGCAGATCCACGCCGCGAACGGCTACCTGATCGACGAATTCCTCCGTGACGGCACCAACCACCGCACCGACCAGTACGGCGGCTCCATCGAGAACCGCGTGCGGCTGCTGCGCGAGGTGACCGAGGCTGTGGCGAAGGTGGCCGGGCCGGAGCGCACCGGCGTGCGGCTCTCGCCCAACGGCGCTATCCAGGGCTGCAACGATTCCGATCCGGAGCCGCTGTTCGTGGCCGCCGCCCAGGCGCTCGCCGATGTCGGGATCGCTTTCCTGGAGATGCGCGAGCCGGGGCCGAACGGCACCTTCGGCAAGGCCGACCACCCGCCGATCGCCCCGGCGATGCGGCGCGTGTTCCGCAACCCCATGATCCTGAACGCCGATTACGACGGCATCAGCGGCCAGAAGGTTCTGGATGCCGGCGAGGCCGACGCCATCGCGTTCGGCCGGACCTTCATCGCCAATCCGGACCTCGTCGAGCGGATCGCCCAGAAGGCGCCGCTCAACAAGGACGACGCCGCGACGTGGTACAGCCAGGGGCCCGAGGGCTACATCGACTACCCGACCCTGACGAAGTCCCGCGCCGCCTGACGCGCCCCGGCCAGCATCGTCTGCCGGGCCCCGGCGGGCACGGCAGGAAAGCGCGGCGGTCCCTAGGCAGGGGGCCGCTGCGCGCCTATGTGAGGGCAGGACCATGGATGTGCCTGCACCTCACGCGCTCGCGGAAGCCGGACCGACCGATGGACGCTGGAGCGCCGCGGATCGGATCGCGGAACTTCGTGATCTCGCGATCCTCGATTCGGAGCCGGAGCCGCTCTACGACGATCTCGTGCGGGTCGCAGCCTATGTCTGCCGCGCGCCGGTCGCCCTCGTCAGCCTGGTGGATGCCGAGCGGCAGTGGTTCAAGTCGGAGGTGGGCCTCGGCAAGCGCGAACTGCCGATCAACTGCTCGGTCTGTGCCCATACGATCGAGGCGGGCGATCTTCTCGTCATCCCGGATCTGACCACCGACCCGCGGACCACTGAGAACCCCCTCGTGACCGGGGCGCCGGCCTTCCGCTTCTATGCGGGCGCGGTGATCCGCGGCAATCATGGCATTCCGATCGGTGCCCTGTGCGTCCTGGACCGGGCCCCGCGGCCGGACGGCCTCGATTCCGAGCAGACCGCGACCCTGCTGGCGTTGGCACGTCAGATCTCGAGCCTGCTGGAGCATCGCCGGACGCTGGCGCGGGTCGCCGCCCGCGAGGCGGAGATCGCCGCGAGCGAGCGCCGCTTCCGCGTGATGACCTCCGCCATGCCCCAGATGGTCTGGACCACCCGGCCGGACGGGTTCCACGATTATTACAACGACCGCTGGTACGAGTTCACCGGCGTGCCCTACGGCTCCACCGACGGCGAGGGCTGGAACGGGGTGTTCCACCCCGAGGACCAAGAGCGGGCCTGGGCGCGGTGGCGCCACTGCCTCAGGACGGGCGAGCCCTACGAGATCGAGTACCGCCTGCGCCACCACAACGGCGATTACCGCTGGACGCTTGGGCGCGCCATGCCGATCCGGGACGCCGAGGGGCGGATCGAGCGCTGGTTCGGGACCTGTACCGATATCGACGACCTGAAGCGTGCCGAGGCCGAAGCCCGCAAGCTCGCCGTGATCGTCGAGACCTCCAAGGACTTCATCGGGCTCTGCACCCTCGAGGGCGAGATCACCCATCTCAACGAGGCCGCCCTGGCCCTGGTCGGCCTGCCCGAGCTCGCCGCCGCCCGGGCGTGCACGGTGTCCGACTTCTTCACCGACGACAGCCGCCGGATCCTGGCCGAGACCGTCATGCCGGCGGTGCGCCGGGACGGATTCTGGGAGGGCGAGCTGGCCTTCCGGCACTTCGTCACCGGCGAGCCGTTGGCGGTGCTCTACAACATCTTCCCGGTGCGCGATCCGATGGGGACGGGAGTGGGATACGCCAACGTCACGCCGCGACCTGCGCGAGGCGTACCGCGCCGAGGAAGCGCGGGACCTTTCTGATCGCGAGCTGTTCCACCGGATCAAGAACATCTTCGCGGTGGTCGGCGGCCTTGCCGCGCTGACCGCCCGGAGCGATCCTGCGGCCAAGCCGTTCGTGGCGGCGTTCCGCGAGCGACTGGGCGCCCTGGCCCGGGCCCACGAATATGTTCGCCCCCATTCCCCCGACAGCGCCCCGCCGGTGGCCGGTCAGACGGTGCTCGGGCTGATGCGCCTGATCATGGCCGCCTACGAGGAGAACGGACGCGCGCGCGTGGTGATCACCGGGGACGATGCCGAGATCGGCGAGCGCACCGCCACCGCTCTCGCCCTGATCATGCACGAGCAGGCGACCAACGCGGTCAAGTACGGAGGGCTCTCGACGCGGGAGGGCGGCGTCTCGCTGAGCGGGGCCCGGGAGGCGGGCCGCTATACGCTGACATGGCGCGAGGAGGGCGGCCCCCAGGTTGCCGGCGCGCCGCTCCGGAAGGGGTTCGGCACCGTTCTGGCCGAGCGCAGCGTCGCCGGCCAGCTCGACGGCGTGCTGGAGCACGACTGGGCGCCGGGCGGTCTCCTGATGCGGCTCTGTGTCCCGCTCGAGAACCTGCGGACCTGACATGACCCGGCCGCCGGCCGCTCCACGGCCGCGTCTCGTCGTCCTCGATTTCGACGGCACCCTGGCCGACAGCTTCCCGTGGTTCTGTTCGGTTCTGAACGGGGTCGCCGACCGCTACCGCTTCCGCCGGGTCGAGGCCCATGAGGTCGAGGGTCTGCGGCTCC
Organism: Methylobacterium sp. B1; assembly: GCF_000333255.1. NCBI lineage: Bacteria > Pseudomonadati > Pseudomonadota > Alphaproteobacteria > Hyphomicrobiales > Methylobacteriaceae > Methylobacterium > Methylobacterium sp. B1. The sequence goes on from NZ_BACT01000250.1 coordinate 11,636, forward strand.
TGGGCGCCCGGGCGATCGTGGCCCATCTCGGCATCCCGCGCTGGAAGCTGCCGCTCATCGCCCGCCACATGCACAGGCTGGCCGCGCGCGACGCCGGCCAGATCGCCCTGTTTCCCGGCGTTCCGGCGATGCTGGCCGCGGTCGCGGAGGCGGGCGTGCCGCTGGCGATCCTGTCGTCGAACCGCGCCGACACGGTGCGGCGGGTGCTCGGACCGGACAATGCCGACCGCATCGGCACCTATGCCTGCGGGGCCTCGGTCTTCGGGAAGGCGCGTCGGCTGCGGAGGCTGCTCGCACGGACCGGCGTGGCGCCCGACCGGGCTCTCTGCATCGGCGACGAGATCCGCGACCTCGAGGCGGCGCGCGCCCTGGGCTGTCCCTTCGGCGCCGTGGCCTGGGGCTATACCGATTCCCGGGCTCTCGCGGCCCTCGGCCCCGAGCACCTGTTCTCGGAGCCGGCGGAGATCGCCCGCCTCGTGGCGGGCGAGGCCGATCACATGCCGCGATTGGCGCCCGGCACGACGCTGGTGCCGCTGCCGCTGCCGAACGGCTCGTAGCGGGTCAGGCCGCGGAACAGCTGGCTGAGGAAGGCGCGGTCGGCGCCGCTCGTCGGCGTCGTGCGCTCGATGAAGTCGAAGATCCGACCGTCCTGGAGGCCGTAGAGCGCCACCCGCTCGACCTTGAAGGCGGGCGAGAAATAGACCGCCGTCACCTTCTGGTCCTCGACCTGCTCACCCAGGAACATGATCGTCCGGCGGGTGTTCTGCGAGATGTAGTACCAGGACTTGTTGCCCACGGTGGACACCGTCGACGGCGTGCCGAGGATCTGCAGGACCTGCTCGGGGCTCATGCCGGGCTTGATCGTGGCGAGTGCCGCCTGGTCGACCTGATAGCCGTGACGCAGCTCCTCGCCGATGCAGCCGGACAGGCCGGTTCCCGCAAGGCCGAGCAGGGCGAGGCGCGCGAAGGACTGGACGAGACGGCGCCGCATCGGGCCCCCAGAGAGCGTGTTGACGGACGGGGCGCAACCGTCGTCGCCGACACGGGGCTCCGACGGCGCTTGCGCCCTGGGCGTGGGTTGCCGTACCGCGGGGTTATGGCTTTGACAAGGCAAGCTTGGCCACAGATGGCCGGGGTTCGGCACCGATGATCGCCGGGTTG
>NZ_BACT01000249.1:0-10812 GCF_000333255.1 Methylobacterium sp. B1
ACGTGCAGCAGGATCGGGCCGTGCTCGGCGTCGCGGACGTTCTTGAGCACCGGCAGCAGGTGTCGAGATGTGNCCCGTCCACCGGGCCGACGTAGTGGAAGCCCATCTCCTCGAACATGGTGCCGCCGCCGACCACGAGCGAGCGGGCGTATTCTTCGGCCGCCGCGGCGCGCTGGTAGAGCGCCTTCGGCAGCAGCTTGCCGAGCTGCTTGGCGGTCTCGCGCAGGGACTGGTAGGCGCCCCCCGAGGCCAGCCGCGCGAGATAGGCCGACATGGCGCCCACCGGCGGGGCGATCGACATGTCGTTGTCGTTGAGGATGACGATCAGGCGCGAGTGCAGGGCGCCGGCATTGTTGAGCGCCTCGTAGGCCATGCCGGCCGACATCGAGCCGTCGCCGATCACCGCGATGGCGTTGCGGCGCTTCTGCGGGCGGCCCTTCACCTTGGCGGTGGCGTTGTCGAGGTCGCGCGCGACCGCCATGCCCAGCGCCGCCGAGATCGAGGTCGAGGAATGGGCGGCGCCGAACGGGTCGTAGACGCTCTCGCTGCGCTTGGTGAAGCCCGACAGCCCCCCGCCCTGGCGCAGGGTCCGGATGCGGTCGCGGCGCTCCGTCAGGATCTTGTGCGGGTAGCACTGGTGGCCGACGTCCCAGACGATGCGGTCGTCGGGGGTGTCGAACACGTGGTGCAGCGCCACCGTCAGCTCGACCACGCCGAGCCCCGAGCCCAGATGGCCGCCGGTGATCGACACCGCGTCGATCATCTCGGCGCGCACCGCCTCCGCAACAGCCGGAAGATCCGATTCCGGAAGACGCCGCAGCGCCGCAGGATTCGGGACACGATCGAGAAGCGCACTCTGCTCGGGGGTAATTGCCACGGCATCAACCTCTAACGGATGGGATCGGTTTGACCGCCGAGCCTCAGGACATGTCGAGTGGGGCAACGCCCTCGGGCCGCCCATCGGAGCCCAGCGTGATCCGCTGGATCCGGGCCTCGGCCCGCTTCAGCAGCGCCTCGCAATGCTTCTTCAGCACCTCGCCGCGCTCATAGATCGCCACCGATTCGTCGAGGGGCACGTCGCCCCGCTCAAGCCGGCGAACGATTTCCTCCAGCTGTTCCAGCGCCTTCTCGAAGGGCAGGTCGCCAGCGGCGGGGGCCCCCTCGGGTCTGCTCGCACTCATCCCAGATACTTCCTTTGGGGGTGGTTGTACGGCGCGAAACCCGGTGCCCACAACCCGGGGGGCCAATCCGCTGGCCGGATCCGCACCGTTTTGGAGCCATGCGGCGGCGTTTGCGCCACACTCCGGCTCACGCCAGCGCCAGGCTGAACGGCGTGCCCTCGAAGGCGTCGGCGCCGCGACCGATGCGCGCGATCGCCGCGACCATGCGGCCGTCGCGGCCGAGCATGCGGTCGGCGATGGCCACGAACAGGGGGTTGGGCGTCGCCGAAGGCGAAGCTGCGCGCAGGGCCTCGGCGATCGCCGCCTCGTCGCGCTCCGGCGCCAGCGCGCAGGCTGCGATATAGGCGGCGGCTGTCGACCGGCTGATCCCGGCATAGCAGTGGATGACGAGCGGCTTCTCCCGCGGCCAGGCCCGAATGAAGTCGAGCACCCGGGCCACATGCTCTTCAGCCGGCAAAACGTGCCCGTCGCGCGACGCGGCGATGTCGCTGACCCCGATGACGACGTGGTTCTCCGCCGCAATCGCGGCCGGCCGCTCCAGCGGCGTGCCGACATTGATCAGCGTGAGCACGTGGCTCGCATCGGTGGCGGCGACCGTCTCGGGCAGACGCGAGAGGGGACAGACGTGGAGGGTCGGCATGGTCTGGCGCCAGTGACCTGCGATCGTGACGGATCGAGGGCGGAGATTCGTCAGGTCGGACACAGAGCGTGGAATCGCGCGAGAAACCGCGCCTCGGCCTCGGCGGTCGGCCACGGCTCGGCCAGGACCAGCACCGGTTCGGGCAGCGCCCTGGCGGGGCCGAAATAGCGTTCGGCCTCGTCCCGGGCGAAACCGGCGAGGCGCACCGCCTCGACATGGGCTGCGATCCGGTCGGCCTGCTTCACCAAACGGGCGAGCGCCGGCAGCGGGGCGTTCAGGCCGAAGCGGCGGCGCACCGCGGCGAGCAGACGCAGCTCGATGCCGCGATAGGCGTCGCCGAGGGCGGCCTTCAGGGGCGAGATGATGTCGCCCACGACATATTCCGGCGCGTCGTGCAGCAGGAGTTCCAGCCCGTCCGGATCGGTACAAGCGGCGTCGAGATGGCGGCCCACGGCCTCGACCAGCAGGCTGTGCTGGGCCACCGAGAAGACGTGCGGCCCATGGGTCTGGCCGTTCCAGCGGGCGACCCGGGCGAGGCCGTGGGCGAAGTCGGCGATCTCGATGTCCCCGGGCGCCGGATCGAGGAGGTCGAGGCGCCGGCCGGAGAGCATGCCCTGCCAGGCGCGCGGCGGCTCGCTCATCGGGGCCGGCCCAATTCGGCGCAGGGTCCGTGCCGGTGGCAGCCGACGAAGGTGTCGTTGACCATGCCCCCGCCTGCATGAAGGCGTGCCCGATGGTCGGCCCCCAAAAGGAGAACCCTTCCCCCTTCAGGGCCTTCCCGATGGCCCGGAGGCCGGCGTCTTGGTGGCGATCCCCCCCCGGGTCCGGGCTTTGCCCTGGATCGGCCGGCCGTCGACGAAATCCCAGAGGAGGCGCGAGAAGCCGGGGCCCTGGTCCTCGATCCGCAGCCAAGCCCGGGCGCCCGCGATGGTGCCCTGGATCTTGGCGCGGTTGCGAATGATGCGGGTGTCGGCCATCAGCCGCGCGACATCGTCCTCGGTGAAGCGGGCGATCCGCTCCGGATCGAAACCCGCGAAGGCGTCGCGAAACCCGTCCCGGCGGCGCAGGATGGTGATCCAGGACAGGCCGGCCTGGAAGCCGTCGAGGATCAGCTTCTCGTAGAGGGCCCGGCCGTCATACTCGGGCACGCCCCATTCGGTGTCGTGATAGGCGACATAGAGCGGGTCGAGGCCGGCCCACCAGCAGCGGGGGCAGCCGTCGGAATGGTCGATCAGGCCAGTCTCGGACATCCGGCCACGTTAACGAGAACAGGAGCGGAACGCCATCGTCGGAATGGGGAACGCGCAGCGGCTGTCGCGGCGCGCTCCGCTCCGGCTTCACGCATGCGGGAGTGATCCGGTCGCAGGGTCGGTGCGCGCCTTCTACGACGTCAACCCGGTCACGCCCGGTGAGTGCAAGTCTGAGAGATCGAACGCGAACACGTGGCCGGGCGGCGAGCACGCATGCGGGCCTGCACGATGGAGCGCCAGCAATGCGCGTGTCTGCTCGGTAGACAGATCGTCCTCTTCGATTTCGAGCATCCTCTCCTGGTCGTCTGGGGGGGGCTCCTCAACGCTTGCAGGCTGTCCGCTCGAGGGATGAGAGGGAAGGCACAGGACTGGCGTTGTCGGGGCGGGAGGGAAACGCCCGCTCCGGCCGGAAAGCGGTCTCGGTCGTCGTTCTCGTTGGGCGGGCTTCAACGCCTCCCGACATGCTGGCAGAAGTTTCCAAGAATCGCCGCCCAGCCGTCGCGCTGGTGATCGATGGGGACTTGTTCGTCGGGATCGAACGCAATCTTTACGTGCGTTCGCTCGCCCGATGGGGTGAACTCGACCACCGCATTGCGATCACCAAACGCATATTCGATTCGCGTGTTCGGAATAATCTTTGTGTAAGTGCCCTCGAAATCGAAGCCCATGCTTCCGTCCTTCGCCTCCATGCGGGACGTGAACTTGCCACCTTCCTTCAGATCGACGCTTGCGGCTGGGCAATGCCAGTCGTCGGAGGCAAAGTTCCACTGCATGATCTGGTCGGGCGATGTATAGGCCTTCCAGGCGACATCGAGGGGTGCGGGAGCCGTTGCTTCCACGGTGATCCGATTCTGAGTCATTTGTGGTCGCAATCCCGTCGATGTCGAGCTTTCGAGGGGCGCACCTCATCTCAGATCAGTTACGGCGGCAACCTCCGAAATGATGTCGACGACGGCCGCGGGTGCAAAGGCGCGTATGTCGGCGAGGGGTGGATGTGCGAGGCGCCGCTCCAGAGCGGCAAACGCACCGGAATGGACATCGCCGTCGCGCCTGCTCGCGACCCTTCCGAGATTGTCAGCGCTTCCGCTTTCTCGCGAAGCGCCTGAGCAACAGGCGTCCTGTGTGGCGTCGAGCGCCCGACATTCGCAAATCAGAGTTGCGCCCCTCGTGCGGCCCATGCCGCCATTTCACCGTCAGCGATCGTCAACGATACGCGCCAGCGGTCGGAGCGGCGCAGAATGTAGACGTGGTCCCACTCGGCGACGAGTGCGTCTCCCTCGCCCCGCATCCGATAGGTCATCCGAGCCTGAGCGACGTTCGGGAAGAGTTCCACCGCCGACCGGAGTTCGCCCAGAGGCTGGACGACCCCCTGCTTGCGATAGAAGTCCATGAGCGTCACGCAATGGTCGCGAAATGCCTCCCTCGGCAACGCGAAGTTGCCGGTCGGAGACGGGAACAGTCCGACCCGCTCCCACAGCTCGCTCAACGCATCGGCGTCGCGGCGCGCGAATGCCTCGACGTAGCTGGCGAAGAACGCTGCGATCTCGTCCTGGAAGGTCATGGTCGTCCTCCTCGATGTCCCCGCCCATGCGACCGATCTGGCCGTCGCTGCGGCTCGGAGGCGAGCATCCGCTTCAGGGCAGAAGGTCCGGGACGGCTCCCGATCGACCCCGGGCCGGCCTGGGATGCCGGCCGGAGGATGCCGGCTCCTGGGAACCTCTAACGATCGCCAGCATGCCGCCCCGGGGTCGCGAGAAGCCACCCCACGCGCCAGCTGATCGTGCTCCGATGCGAATGCCCGGGATCGGGCTGTGATCGGTAACGCGGGGCCCCTGTCCCGGAGTATGCGGCGCCCGCGGAATGCGATCCGGCCTCAGCCCGCCGCGCTCGTCGCAACATCCGGCATAGCGAAGGTCGCGTAGGCCGGGCGCTCCAGCGTCACGGGGCGTTCGCCCGCCCGCGGGGTCTCGCCGGCCGCCAGCGCGTCGCCCAGGCGGTCGATGCGGACCAGGGCGAGGCCGCGGGTTCCGGCGGCGCTGCCCGTGGTGCCGAGCCCCTTGCCGCCCGCCGTGATCTCGGTGCCGGGCTGGGGCGCGGTGTCGGGATAGGCTGCGGCCAGGATGCGGGTCCGGGCCGTGCCCCGGTGCTGCATCCGCGAGACCACCTCCTGGCCGACATAGCAGCCCTTGCGGAAGTCGACGCCGCCGAGCTGGTCCATCAGCGCCTCGTGCGGGAAGGCGTCGCCGAAGGTGTAGTCGCGTCCGCCTTCGGGCACGCCGAGGGCGATCCGGTGCGCGTGGTAATCGGCCTCCGTCGCGTCCGCCGAGAAGGCGCCCGCGGCGGCGTAGAGGCGGGCGCCGAGATCGGCCGCGCGGGAATCCGCTACCGCCTCGGCCGCGGGCGGGACGGCGCCGGCCCAGACGGCCGCCACCGCGACTAGCGTGGCGGCNGCNATCNTCNCCTGCGCGGGAGGACNGTAGAGCGTCAGGCGCTTGGCGAGGTCTGCAGCCTTGTCGGCCTGCACGTCGAGCCGGAAGCCGTCCGGAATCCGCGAGACCAGGAAGTCGAACAGGATCTTGCCCTGCGGCGTCAGCAGGGCGCCGAGGCGCGCCTCCCCGGGCTGGAGCGTCTCGACATTGCAGGTCAGGACGCCCTGGAACAGCGTCGTGGCGTCCGGTCCCACGACGGTGACCAGGACGCGGTCCGGCAACAGGGCAACGGGCATGGGCGGCGGCTCCTCGGGCGGCGGGCGGTCCGGCGCGCCGAACCGCAGACCCGGGACGTAGTCGCTGACCGCCCGTGCCTCAACCGTCCGCGCTCACACGCTCAATGCTGCAGGGTGGTGGTGAAGGCGCCCCCGCGGATGCGCTCCGGGAATCCTTCGGCGTACCGGGCGGTGGCTTCCTCGCCGTACGTGGTCACCAGTTCCTGAAACGCCGCGAACAGGGCGGCCTGGGCCATGCAGTCACCGTCGAGACCATCGAGGCAGCCTTCCGCGAACGCTTCCGAGACGTAACTCAGCGCGACGCGTTTCTCCTCGACATCGACCTCGATGGGGGCGGTGTGAGAGCTGTGCTGCATAGCCGGATACTTCCATTGCGCCGGACACGGGGCCCGGCGGACACAATGGATGATAGGCGGGTCCCGGCGGCTCGGCCAGCCGAGAATTTCGGATCGGTTAACACGGGCGCTCAAATCCGATGTTTCGCCGGCATCGCCGGTGCGTGTGTTGCGCCTGCATCACCCTCCGAAACGGCCGGCCAGGGCATGCGACAGCCGGTCGCCCTCGGCGACGTACCGGGCGGCGGCCTCGTGGGCCGCCGGCGTGCAGACCCGGTAGGTGAGCGCATAGCCGCGGTAGCCGCGGTTATAGGCGCCGGCCAGGCGGTCGCGGCGGACCGGGGTCACGCCCTCGGACTCGATCAGGGCCTTCATGCGGGCCGGCCAGTCGGACGCATCCGGCGCTCCGCAGAGGTTGCGCAGGAAGGCCAGGGCCCCGATGATCTCGGACATGCGCAGCAGGTCCCGGTCGTAGGGGGCGGGTACGTCCGCGGGGGCGTTCGCCTCCTTGGGGGCCTCCTTCGCGGCTTCCCGGGCGGTTTCCTTGGCAGGCGCGGCCCCTCGGCCGGAACGCTGCTGGGCCAGGGCCGGCCCGGAGACCAGGCCGGTGAGGAGCGCCAGCAGGCACAGGATCGTCGTCGGCCGCCTCACGCCGTCGCCTCCCCGCCGCCCGTCCGCGCAGGATGTGCATCCACATGTGCATCCACGCGCGCGAAGGCCTCGCGCAGGGTGTCGACCAGTCCCGGGGTGGTCGGAAGGGTCGCGACCTCCGCGAGCGTCGCCCACCGGGTCCCCAGCGCCTCGGGGCCGGCCACGGGTTCGCCGCCGCGCCACAGGGCGGCGTGCGGGTGGACGACGTAGTGATGTCGGGCGCGGCCGGCTTCGTCCCGGAGAATGATCTCGGTGGGCGCGAGCACGCCGACAACCTCCGCGGGCAGGCCGACCTCCTCGGACAATTCGCGCAGGGCCGCCTCGGCCAGGGATTCCCCCGCTTCCACGAGACCGCCCGGCAGGGTCCAGACGCCGCGCATCGGCTCGTTGGCCCGCGCCGCCAGAAGGACGCGGTCGCCGCGGATCACCGCGATCGACGCGCCCACGATGGGCCGCGCCGGGAACAGGCGGCTGTCGGAATCCTGTGCGCCCGCACTCACGGCGTGCCTCCATCGGGTGCCACGACGGCCACCCGGCCGTCGGCGAGGCTGAAGAGCAGCCGCGCCGCGGCGCCCTCCCCGAGGACGAACGATGCCGTTCTCGGCGGGAACCGGCAGGGTCACGCGCGCGCGCTCGCGCCAGGCCGCCCTTTGGCTGCCACGAAGGCGATCTCCGGGCGGCCCGCCACCGGCAGGACGAGTTCGGGGCCGCCGCCGGCCGGGGTGGTGACGGCGAGATCCGAATCGCCGTCGCCCGCCGCGTAGCCCTCGGCCTCGCCGGCCGCCTCGATCCGGTCGGGACGGAGCGTCCAGAGCTGGAGCCTGCCCTTGGCGCTGACCGTCGCGGCCTGGCTTTCGCCGGACCCGGAGAAATCGGCGATGCCGACGATCTTCAGCGGTGGCCCCGGCTGGGCGGGCGTGCGGGCGGTGACGGCCCAGGCCGCGCCCGGATCGCCGGCGGGCCGGTCGATCAGCGCGAGCCCTCCGGCATCCGCGCCCGACAGCGTCGCCGCCAGGAGCGCCGGCCGGCCCCCGAGGCGCAGCAGGCGCGGCCGCAGGGGCGCGAACACCGCCTCGCCCCCCGCCGGCACCGTCACGGTGGCCACGGGCACGGGCTTCGGATCGGTGCTGACCGCCATCGGCTGGCGCTCGCGGATCGTCAGGACCGCGGCGGCCGGGCCGCCGTCGGGGGCGCGGGTGCGCCCGGTGAGATAGGCGCTCAGGGGTCCCGAGAGCGTCCGGCGCGAGCCCGGCAGGGCCCCGCGCGGCGTCTCGGCGGCGGTCAGCCCCTCGACGGCCTCCTTGCCGATCGGCCGCACGGTGACGCGGCCCTCGGCGAGGGCGAGCACGGCGCCGCCCTCGTCGCCCCAGACCACGGCGATCGGCGCGCTCTCCTCGTCGCCGGCCTGTTGGCCGCCGGTCTGCGGACCGGTCTTGGCGCCGGTGATCGGCAGGAGCCCGGAGGTCGCCACCGAGACCGCGGCCTCGCTGCGCGAGCCGCGCAGCGCCCGCACCTTGAAGGGCAGGTCGAGGATCCGGATCCCGGGCTCGGCCCGCGCCCCCGCGACGGGCGCGACGCCCACGATGAGGCCCAGGACGACGGCGCGGAGCCCGCGGCCCGGCGCCGGGTGCCGGCGCGCGGCCGCCGTGCCCGAGGATGCGCCAGAGGAAGCGCCCGGTCTGGTCAAACGTGCTGGCCGCCGTTGATGTGGAGTTCGGCGCCGTTCACGTAGGACGAGGCCTCAGTGCACAGGAAGTAGATCGCCTTGGCGACCTCGTCCGGCGTGCCCAGCCGGCGCTGCGGGATCTGCTCGACGAGCTTCTCGGTGCCGGGCGACAGGATCGACGTGTCGATCTCGCCCGGCGAGATCGCGTTCACCCGCACGCCGAGCGGCCCGAAATCGGCGGCCATCTCGCGGGTCAGGCCGGCGAGCGCCGCCTTGGAGGTGCCGTAGGCCGCCCCCGCGAAGGGATGGACGCGCGAGCCTGCGATCGACGTCACGTTGACGACCGAGCCCTTGGCCCGGGCGAGTTCCTCGCGCAGGCCCCGGGCCAGCAGGATCGTGGCGAACAGGTTGACCTGGAACACCCGCTGCCACGTGTCGAACTCGGTGGCCAGGGCGCCGAGGCGCTCGCCCTCCGGCCCCTTCGGCGAGATGCCGGCATTGTTGACCAGCGCGTGCAGAACCCCGCCCTCGGCGGCGAGCCGGCCCCGCACCTCCTCGACGGCGCGGGCCGTGTCCTGCGCGTCGGAGAGGTCGACCTGCAGGTGGTCCTCGGGCCCCATCTCCCAGGGGCAGTTCTCCGGGAAGGCGTGGCGCGAGCAGGTGATCACCCGCCAGCCCGCGGCCGAGAAGCGCTTGACGGTGGCGTGACCGATGCCCCGGCTCGCGCCCGTGAGCAGCATGATGCGCCGGCGTTCGTTGACGGGGAGGGCCAAAGCCTTAAGCCTCGCTGGCGTTCAGGGGTCGCGGCCCGGTCGGGCGCGGTGCGTGCCGGTGAGCCTCAATGGTCTAGGCGCACGGGGGCCGGAAATCCAGAGCGCCCCGCGGGTCGGGGTCGAGGCAGGGGAGAGAAACGCATGGCCAGCGGGCAGACCAGCGCGGAGCGCATGCCGGAGATCCCGGCCGACAGCCTGTCCCCGGCGCAGACCGAGGCCGCGGCCGCGTTCCAGGCCGAGCGCGGCGTCCCGGTCTTCGGGCCGTTCGTGCCGCTCCTGCGCAGCCCCGAACTGATGCTGTGCGCGAGCCGGATGGGCCAGTACCTGCGCTACGGCAGCGTCCTGCCGCTCCGGGTCAGCGAGTTCGCGATCCTGGTGGTCGCGCGGGAATGGAGCCAGCCGGTGGAGTGGGCCATCCACCACCCCATCGCCCTGAAGGCCGGGGTCGCCCCCGAGACCGCGCAGGCGCTCGCCGAAGGACGCCGCCCCGACACGATGAGCGCCGACGAGGCGCTGGCCTACGCGTTCTCGACCGAGCTGATGCGCAACCGCGCGGTGAGCGACGCGACCTACGCGGCCCTGGTGGCGCGCTTCGGCGAGCAGGGGGCGATCGACCTCACCGGCATCAACGGCTACTACGCGCTCCTCGCCATGACGATGAACGTCGCGCGCACGGCCCTGCCGGCGGGCGGGCCCGCGGCGCCTCCGCCGCCGCCGCTGGTGGGGCCGGCTTCGGCGCCGCTCGTGCGACCAGGCCTGAGCCAAGATCCCGCACCGCTTGTGGCGCCGGCCGCTTCGGTCTAACCGTCCTCCCCGTGCGGGCGCCCGACGTGCCGCCCGCCCATTCCCGAAAACCCGGCCGGACGAGAGCCATGGTCGCCCATACCCGCGCCGACTCGGCGCCCAAGCCCACCGACCCGGCCCTCGCCGGCGCCCGGATCCTCGTTGTCGAGGCGCGCTACTACGACGCGATCGCCGACGAACTCCTCGCCGGGGCCCGCGCGGCCATCGCGGCCGCCTCCGCGCAGGCGATCGTGGTGACCGTTCCGGGCGCCCTGGAGATCCCCGCCGCCGTGGCGATCCTGCTCGACGCCGAGCCCTACGACGCGGTGGTGGCGCTGGGCTGCGTCATCCGTGGCGAGACCGGCCACTACGACATCGTCGCCGGCGAGAGCGCCCGGGCGCTCATGGACCTGTCGGTGCAGCGCCGCGTGCCCCTCGGCAACGGCATCCTCACGGTCGAGACCGAGGCGCAGGCCCTCGCCCGTGCCCGGGTCGCCGAGATGAACAAGGGCGGCGGTGCCGCCGAGGCTGCCCTCGGCGTGCTCGCTTTGAAGCGCGCCGCCGAAGCCGCGCGCACCCGATGACGGATACCCCCATGACCGGGACCACCGACACCCAGCCGGAGACGGGCGCCGAGCCCGCCGGCAAGCCCGCCAAGATCAGCCTGCGCAGCGGCGCCCGCCTCGCCGTGGTGCAGGCGCTCTACGAGATGGACATCTCCGGCAAGGGCGTCCTCGACGCGCTCGCCGAGTTCGAGGCCTTCTGGATCGGCCAGGAGGTCGACGGGATCGTCCATCCCCCGGCCGAG
>NZ_BACT01000248.1:0-6738 GCF_000333255.1 Methylobacterium sp. B1
CGACGCCGAAGCTTCCGGAATCCTTGGTCTTGCCATGCAGATTGTCGATCTTGCTCGCGACATCCTTGAACATGGCGCTGCCCGACGCCGCCCGGTCCGCGACCTGCGCGGCCGTCAGCTCCAGGCGGGCATTGGTGCCGTGATCGAAGACGGTGACCTTGACCGAATCGAGGTCCCCCTTCTTGCCGGACACGTCGACATCGACTTTGCCAACGCGCCCGCCCGACGCGCCGTCCTGAGACGGTCCGTAGCTGATTTTGGCCTCGAACCGGCCTTCGACACCCATTGTGGTCTCGCTGCCAGTGATCTTGGCCGCTTGAGTGGAGAAGCCGATGGCTTCGCTGCTCACAGGTGCTGCACTCTCGGCGCCGGCGGTCAGCGCGGAGGCACGCTCACCATCCATCGGCTTTGCTTCGTTCGGCCGATTGCCGCCAATGATGGCTTTCAGCTGTTCAAGCGGAATCGGTCCGCCGTCCGGGTCAAAGGCAGCGTCGTCCTGTTTGTTCATGGCTGACCAGTCCCATCGGTAGCTTCATCAGGCGCTGATGCGCTTGTAACGCGCCTTGCTGAACAAAAATTTGCTTGGCGCTGCGCCCGATGCAGCGTCTTTCGACGTGACAAGCCCGTAACGATTCCTGACTCTAAGAAAGTGACATTGGACACCCCGACCGCCAGCAGGCGTCCTGTACGAGCCCGTTTCCAGAGGATTCGGAGCGACGAGCCTCTGAACGGCGGCGGATGCCCCGTGACCGACGTGGTGCTCGCGGCCAACCTGCGGGACAACACGACGCCCGTGGGTAACGGACACGACCACGGCGCCTGGCTCCCCGGATTCGGACGACCGCATCCGCACTGGCTCGGCTACACCCTCGGCTACCGGATCGTGGACGACGGGCTGGAGGCCGAGATGGACACCGGCGGCGACACCTCGGTCGACGTCCGACCGCGCGCAGTCATGCGCGCGCAGTCTTGAGGCGGCCTGGGGACGCATCCTGGCGAGCCTTTAACCATCGACCAGCAGGGGCAGATTCCCAACTCAAACCGAAGACGTCGGACGGCCGATAAATGTCCGCTGCTGCGGAGCACAAATGTCGGCTCGCACGGCCTTGATGGTTCGATCGGTATAGGCTGAATGAGCCGAAAGCCGGACGACGGCTTTCCGCATTCCATCAACAACGACGGCCGTTCCCACGGAGCCAGAGTCGGAAGCTTCCCGGCTCGTGGCGTCGTGGTTGTCTGCCAGTGGCGCCTCCCTTCGGTAAGCCGCCATTGACGCCCGATGGGCCCCATAATAGATTATGATCATAATTTTTTTAGCGACTCGACGATCCCGGAGGGGAGCCGATGACGGTCAGATGGATAATCGGTATCGGCGGCCTCGCTCTGTCAGCCTGTTCGCCTGCCGAAACGGCCGTGGTGCCGGACCCGCCCTTGGTCCAGACCGTGGAGGCCGCTCCCGGAACGGCTGCGGTCGCTCGCTTCACGGGTGTCGTCCGTGCCCGGACGGAGAGCAACCTCGGCTTCCGGGTCGGCGGCAAGATCTTCGAGCGCCTCGTGGATCCCGGCGACCACGTACGCTTCGGCCAGCCGCTCATGCGCCTCGATCGGACCGACTTCACCCTGGCGCTCAACGCAGCCCGTGCCTCGGTCGAGGCGGCCCGCGCGCAGATGATCAAGGCCAAGGCCGACGAGGAGCGCTCCCGCAAGCTCGTGGGTGACGGCTGGACCTCGAAGCAGACCTACGACCAGAACAAGGCGGCTGCGGACGCGGCCATCGCCCAGTTCGCCAACGCGGAGGCTCAGGCGAGCCAGATCGCCAACCAAGCGGGCTATTCCGAGCTCCAGGCCGACGCGGACGGCGTCGTGATGGAGGTGCCGAGCGAGCCCGGCCAGGTCGTTGCCGCCGGGCAGACGGTGGTGAGGCTCGCCCGCGACGGCGCTCGCGAGGCGGAGGTGTTCCTGCCCGAGAGCAGCCGCCACCTCGCAACGGGTACGGCTTCCGCCACGCTCTACGCCGAGGGCGAGAAGACCTATCCGGCCCGGCTCCGGGAGCTGTCGGCCACGGCCGACCCGGCGACGCGCACCTACCGCGCCCGCTTCATCCTCTCCGGCGGCGGGGAGACGGCGCCCCTGGGGGCGACGGTCACGCTCCGTTTGAAGCCCGCGCAGGCGACGGCGCCGGTCTCCGTGCCGCTCGGGGCGCTGTTCGACCAGGGCGGAGGCCCGGCCGTCTGGCGCTACGACGCGCAGACGCAGACCGTCGCGGCGCAGCCCGTCGCCGTCGCGCGCCTGTCCGAGGAGAGCGCGGAAGTCGCCTCCGGCCTGAACCCCGGCGACCGGATCGTCGCCCTCGGGGCGCACCTGCTCAAGGCCGGCCAGAAGGTCCGGCTGGCGGGAACGCCCGTGACGGAGGCCACACGATGAACGCCTCGTCCTTCAACCTCTCGGCCCTGGCGGTCCGCGAACGGGCCGTCACGCTGTTCCTGATCATCGCGCTGACCGCCGCCGGGATCTTCGCCTTCCAGAAGCTCGGGCGCGCCGAGGACCCGAGCTTCACGGTCAAGACCATGGCCGTCTCGGCCGCCTGGCCCGGCGCCACCGCCGAGGAGATCCAGCGGCAGGTCGCCGACCCGCTGGAGAAACGTCTGCAGGAACTCGTCTACTACGACCGGGTCGAGACGACCGTCCGCCCCGGCCTCATGCTGATGAAGGTGTTCTTCAAGGACTCGATGCCGCCGGCCGAGCTCCAGTCGGAGTTCTACCAAGCGCGCAAGAAGCTCTCCGACCAGGCGTCCACCCTGCCGCGCGGCGTGCTCGGGCCGCTGTTCAACGACGAGTTCTCGGACGTCTACTTCGCCCTCTACGCGCTTCAGGCGCAGGGTCTGCCGCACCGGCACCTCGTGCTGCGCGCCGAGGACCTGCGCCAGCGCCTGCTGCGGCTGCCCGGCGTCGAGAAGATCAACATCCTCGGCGAGCAGGCCCAGAAGATCTTCGTCGAGGTCTCCTACCAGCGACTCGCGACGCTGGGCGTCACAGGCCAGCAACTCCTGGCGGCGCTGGCCAACCAGAACGACGTGACGCCGGCTGGCTTCATCGAGGCCGACGGCCCACGGGTCTACCTCCGGCTCGACGGTGCCATCGATGGCCTCGACGCGATCCGTAACCTGCCGGTGGCCGTCGGCGACCGCAGCCTCAAGCTCGGCGACATCGCCGAGGTGAAGCGTGGCTACGAGGACCCGAAGGTCTTCGCGATCCACAATGACGGCGCGCCGGCCCTGATGCTGGGCGTCGTCATGAAGCCGGGTTTCAACGGCCTCGGTCTGGGCGAGTCGCTCAATGCCGAGGAAGTGGCGATCCACCACGACCTCCCGACCGGCATCACCTTCACCAAGATCACCGACCAGGCGAAGGTCATCGACGACGCCATCCACGAGTTCATGGTGAAGTTCTTCACCGCCCTCGGTGTGGTGATCTTCGTCAGCCTCCTCGCCCTCGGCTTCCGGGTCGGCATCGTGGTGGCGCTGGCCGTGCCGCTGACCCTCTCGGCCGTGTTCGTGGTCATGATGGTCACCGGCCGCGACTTCGACCGCATCACGCTGGGCGCCCTGATCATCTCGCTCGGCCTGCTCGTCGACGACGCCATCATCGCCATCGAGATGATGGTGGTGCGCATGGAGGAAGGCGCCGACCGGGTCTCGGCGGCGACCTACGCCTGGAGCGCCACCGCGGCGCCGATGCTCACCGGCACCATCGTCACCATCGCGGGATTCCTGCCGGTCGGCTTCGCCGCGTCCACGGCGGGCGAGTATGCCGGCAACATCTTCTGGGTGGTGGCCTTCTCGCTCATTGTCTCGTGGATCGTGGCCGTGACCTTCACGCCCTATCTCGGCGTCAAGCTCCTGCCGGACATCAAGCGCGTCGAGGGCGGTCACGACGCCATCTACGCCACGAAGAATTACCAGCGCCTGCGCCGGGTCGTGCGGCGCGCGGTCGACCACAAGTGGATGGCGGCCGGCATCACCGTCGCCCTATTCGCGGCCGCGGTGGTCGGGATGGGCAAGGTCGAGAAGCAGTTCTTCCCGAATTCGGAGCGCTCCGAACTCATCGTCGAGGTGACGCTGCCCACCGGCTCCGCGTTCGCGACCACCGAAGCGAGCGTCAAGCGGATCGAGGCGGCGGTGCGCGAACTGCCGGAGGCCCGCGAGATCACGAGCTACATTGGCCAGGGCATGCCGCGCTTCGTGCTGTCCTTCGATCCGGAACTGCCCGACCCCGCCTTCGCGCAGATCGTCGTCCAGACCGCCGACGCCCAGGCCCGCGACGTCTTGCGCGGCAAGGTGCGCCGGCTCGTCGACGAGGGCCGCTTCCCGGAAGCGCGGGTGCGCGTCCTGCAGATCGTGTTCGGGCCGCCGGTCCGCTTTCCGGTCGCTTTCCGGGTGGTCGGCCCCGACCTCGACGTCATCCGCGGCATCGCCGCCGAGGTGCGCGACGTGATGATGGCGAACCCCAACATGCGGCTCGTCCACCTCGACTGGGGCGACAAGACGCCGACCCTGCACCTCGCCCTCGACCAGGAGCGCCTGCGCCTGATCGGGCTGACGCCGAAGGAGGCCGGCCAGCAGTTGCAGAGCTACCTCAACGGCACGCCCGCGACCCAGGTGCGTGAGAACCTACGGTCCGTGGACGTGCTCCTGCGCAGCCCCGGCCCGGAGCGTCGCTCGCTCGGCGACATCGGCGACCTGACGCTCGCCACGAAGGACGGGCGGCAGGTGCCGCTTTCGCAGGTGGCGCGCCTGGAGAGCCGCAACGAGGACGCGGTGCTCAAGCGCTACAACCGCGAGACCTACATCCGCGTGCAGGGCGACGTGCTCGACGGCAAGCAGCCGCCGGACATCCACGCGCAGATCGTCCCCGAACTCGCCGCGATCACGGCCAAGCTGCCGCCGGGCTACCGCATCGACACGGCGGGCTCGGTGGAAGAGAGCGAGAAGGCGATGAAGGCGCTGGTCCTGGTCTTCCCGCTGATGCTGGTCGTCACCCTGACGGTCATCATGCTGCAGGTGCGCTCGTTCACCACGATGTTCATGGTGTTCGCAACTGCGCCGCTCGGCCTCGTCGGCGCCGCCCCGACGCTCCTGGTCTTCCAACAGCCCTTCGGCTTNCACGCGATCCTCGGCCTGATCGCGCTCTCGGGCATCCTGATGCGNCACACGCTGATCCTCGTGGACCAGATCATCACGACCGTGCGGCGGGCCTGTCGGACTACGAGGCCATCGTCGAGTCGACCGTGCGGCGGGCTCGGCCGGTAATCCTAACGGCAGCGGCGGCGATGCTGGCCTTCATCCCGCTCACCCACTCGGTGTTCTGGGGTGCGCTGGCCTACGTGCTGATCGGGGGCGTCGGCGTCGGGACCCTGCTGACGCTGCTGTTCCTGCCGGCCCTCTACGCCTTGTGGTTTCGGGTTCGTCGGCCATCCGGGGCCGAGGCCGCCAACCTCGGCAAGGTCGGCCCCGTCGCCGCGATGCCGGTCTCCCGATGAGGCCGTCGCTCCCCCGCGGAGCCGGCCCAAGCGATCGCACGCCCTCCCAAGGTCGCGTGCGATGATCCGGCGGGCCCGCAACCGCCCCCCCGCGGGCCCGCCGGAACCCTTTGCCGATCGCGCCGCCTTCGAGATGCGACGCAACCGGCGCGTTGGAACGGGCATCATGGCACGACGACATCCACCGGCCACTTCATAAATTACGAAAAACATCTATATTGATGGAAGTCGCGTCGGACGGAGGGTCAGCACATGCCGAGGGTTTCGCAGGAGCAGGCCAAGCTCAACCGTCAGCGCGTGGTCGAGGTGGCGGCGACCCTGTTCCGCGAGCGCGGCCTCCATGGGGTCGGCGTCGCCGACATCATGGGAGCCGCCGGCCTCACCCATGGCGGGTTCTACGGTCAGTTCGCCAACAAGGAAGCCTTGGCCGCGGAGGCGTTCGACACCGCGCTCGTCAACAATCGACGGGGTCCCTCCGACAGCCTCGTGTCCAATTACCTTTCTCTCGCCCACGTCCGCGCCCCTGGCGTGGGCTGCCCTATCGCCGCCCTCGCCACCGATGTCGCGCGGGAAGCCCCGGACAGTCCGGTCAGGTCACGCTTCACGCACGGAGTGCGCGGATTGGCGGCTTTGGTCGCGGAAGCCGTGCCAAGAACGGCGAAGAGGAAGCGGGAGCGCACGCTGTCCTCGCTGGCAACGCTCGTCGGTGCGGTCGTCCTCGCCCGCGCGGTCGATGACGAAGCGTTGGCGGAGGAGATCCTCTCGGCGGCACGGGCCTCGCTGGGTAGCGGAGCGCCCGAAACCCAAACGGCGATGAGCTTGTCCAACGACGGATAGCAGACGGCGAAGCGCCGGTCCGGCATGGCCCGACACGCTTTGCTGTTGTCATTTTATATTATGTACGTAATTTATATACTCGGCGACTGCGATGCAGGCCACCTGCGATGGGGAGTGTCGTAGCGCAGGCCGAAAGCGGGCTCGGAACCGTGACGGTCGCCGCCTCCGGCATCGGCCCGGAGACAGCCAGGGCTTCGAAGGCCGCGGGCTACCGGGTGTTCGGAACGAGCCGGAAGGTCGACCGGGACGTCAACCGGGACAAGGAGGGCGGCATCACGATCTTGCCCTGCGACCTAACCTCGGAGGTCTCGGTCGCGGGCGTTGTCGAGGCAGTCTCCTGGCGGACCGGCCGGATCGACCTG
>NZ_BACT01000247.1:0-1034 GCF_000333255.1 Methylobacterium sp. B1
ACCCGAGCCGCTTGCCGCGCAGGATCAGGATCAGTCGCGCCCGGTCGCGATGCGTATAGACCCGCGTGTTCCCGGCCCGCTGAGGCGTCAGGAGACCCTTGTCCTCGTAGAAGCGGACCGTTCTCGCCGTCACCCCCAGGTCCTTGGCGAGCTGGGTCACGGTGTACAGCGTATCGGACACAGGTGACCTTCTCTTCGGAGAATTCACCGTATTCCCGGTGCGCGCGAGCGGTCAACGTCGTGCCGATACTCGGATGTTGATGGGCCCCGCATCGGCCCGCCGGCGCTCGTCCGCCACGCGCTCCGTCTCCGACAGCCTGCCGACCCCGGTCTTGGGCAGGGTCGTGCGGATCTCGATCGCCCATCGCCGGAAGCGTCTCCGGAGCGTCGTCGCAAAGCGTCCGTCGATGGCGCGGACCCTGAGCGTCGGCTTCGCCGGCCCATTTCCTTATGCCCTGCTGGGTTCCCACCTTCCCCTCCCTTCACCGGCCTCGCTCTCTCGCGGAGCGTGCGTGATTGGCCGGGCCAGGATTGACGTATAGGTTAGCTTCTATCCCAAAGCGTCAGCCGGTCGCAAGCGGGTTAGACGATGTCGCGAGGGCCGCTGTGACACTCGGCGAAGCTTTGTATTCGCGCCGCCGCACCCGAAGCCCTGTGCCGTACAAGGCGGCCCATCGGCGTCCTCGACGCGGTCCGCCGCTCGCCATCCAGCGCCTCCGCGTCGCGGCGTGAAACCGATTTGTCACACCAGCGCCTTCCCTGCGCCGGCCGGACGCCGGAGTTCATCAGCGCACCGCTTCGCGCTTGCATTTTCTTGCCGCTTTCGGCAGCGTCCTGACCTATTGGGAAGGGGTAATGCCTGCGCGTACCGGCAGTATCGTGATAGTGGCGGCCGCGCAAAGTGTCGGTGTCGCCGATGGTTCTGGCGGCACAAAACTCAGAAAACATGACATCCGCCCGAAACCGGAAGTGGATGCGCGGTAAACCTTGGGGAGGATCGTGATGAGATTTCGGTTTCTGGTGGCCGCCGGAAC
>NZ_BACT01000246.1:0-3530 GCF_000333255.1 Methylobacterium sp. B1
CTTCCGTGACTCGCGGCCCAATCCCTCGGAACAGCTCGGGGTCGGTCGCTGCGGTGCCGGTCGCCGCCTCGCCGAGGGCCTTGGCGTCGAAAGGGCGCTGAATAGGGGTGACGGAGCGGTCGCGCGCCCTCTCATGGACCGTCTCATGGACCGCCGCGGGCGCAACCGGTTGCTCCGGCCTGGGCGCCGTCAGCCGACCGTCGTCTGGGCGATCCCGCCGAATTCGGCCATCGCCGCCCGGAGAGGCGCCTGCTCGGTCCAGGTGGCATCGTCCCCGCGTCCGGCGAGCCGGGCTCACCCTGGCGGCCGTGGTCGCCTGCCGCCCGGCCCAGGCCGACCCTGCGGCGGCAAGGTCCGCCGACCGCGAGCGAGCGCCCCGGACCCAGGCTCAGTTGCAGCCGTCGCAGATGCTGCGTTCGATCCGATCGGTCAGGGCGCGCTCACGCCGCTCCTCCGTGCGGGACGGCACTTCGGCGGCCCCGAGCGACGTGCCTGGCGGCTTGGTGACGCCGAGGCTGTTGGTGTTCGGCGCCGTGATCGTGGAGGCCGGGCCGCCGCCGGTGCCCGTCTGATCGGGCGCGACCGTCTGTGCCGCGAGGGGAGCCGAGAGGGTGAGACTCAGCGCGGCCAGACCTGCGAGACGAAAATATCCTCGGCTCATGGAACCTCTCCAGTCTTCGAGAGAACGCCGAACTTCACTGCGGGTTGCCTGCCTCATCGGCGCCGCGCCGGCTCGCGTCGGAACACGCCAACCATCTCAACATGGCCCGAATGGCGGAACTGGTCCACCGGCGTGACGGCCTCCAGCCGGTAGCCTCCGGCAACCAGCGTCGCCGCATCCCGGGCGAAGGTGCCGGCGTCGCAGGCGACGCCGATCACGAGGGGCACGCGCGCGGCGGCGAGCTGGCGGGCCTGGGCCTCCGCGCCGGCCCGGGGCGGGTCGAACACCACCGCATCGAAGGCCTCGAGTTCGAGGGGGAGCAGGGGCCGCCGGAACAGGTCGCGGCGCTCGGTGGTGATCCTGCGCAGGCCCGAGGCCATGCGCGCGGAACGTTCGAGCCCGGCCAGGGCGGCGGCGTCGGACTCGACGGCGTGAACGGCGGCCGTCCGGGCGATCGCCAGGCTCAACGGCCCGCAGCCCGCGAACAGGTCGGCGACACGTCGGACACGGGGGCCGAGGGCCGTCAGGGTGAGATCACAGAGCGTCGCCTGTCCGGCGGCGGTCGCCTGCAGGAATCCGCCGGGCGCCGGGTAGAGGCGGATCGCGTCGGCGGTGACCGAGACCGGCTCGGCCTCCATGAGCCGCTCGCCGTGGAGGGAGAGGCGGGCGAGGCCGAGTTCGCCGGCGATCCGCACCAGCGCGGTGCCCACGCCGGCGCTCACCGGGCCGTGGCCGCGCAGATCGACGTCCAGGCCCTGGTCGGTGGCGGTGACGGCCACGTCGAGGGGTTTGCGCCCATGGCCCAGGGGGGCGGCGAGGCGGCGCGCCACCGCGGGGGCCGCGTGCAGCGCCGGCACGGTGATCGGGCAATGGTCGATCGGGACCAGCGCGTGGCTGCGCGCCGCCATCAGCCCGGCCTCGGCACGGCCGTCGATCTCCCGCACGTGCAGGGTGAGGCGGCGACGCCCGGTCCCGTGCGCGTCGATGATCGGGGCAGGGGCCACGTCCAGGCGGGCCTGGAACAGGGCCTGTGCGACGAGGCCGCGCTTCCAGGCGAGTTCCGCGGGCCGCGCGAGGTGCTGGGTGCGGCAGCCGCCGCAGCGCATGTAGTACGGGCAGAACGGCGCGACCCGGTCGGGGGAGGCCTGCGTGACGGCGATGAGGTCGCCGCGCCGCGCCTCCCGGCGGATTTCCGCGCGTTCCCCGGGCAAGGTGTAGGGCACGAGGATCCCATCCTCGGCGATCCCGTCGCCGCGGGCGCCGAGGTCGCGGATCGTGACTGTCTCGATGTCGGCTGTCTCGCTCACGGCAACCTCGCACCGATCAGGAACTCGGCATTGCCGTCGCCGCCCGGCACCGGCGAGTCGATGAGGCCCAGGATTTCGGCGCCGAGCGCCTCCAGGGTTTTGCGGATGGCCGCGCAGACTTCTGCGTGGACCGCCGGGTCGCGCACGAGGCCGCCGCGGCCGACCCGCCCGCGCCCGGCCTCGAATTGCGGCTTGATCAGCGCGACGACCTCCGCTCCCGGGGCGAGCAGCGGCGGCAGGACCGGCAGGACGAGGCGCAGACCGATGAAGCTCACGTCCACGGTGGCGAGATCGGGGCGCGGGACGAGGGCGTCCGGGTCGAGGACGCGGATGTCGGTCCCCTCCCGGTTGGTCACCCGCGGATCCCCGGCGAGGCGCGGATGCAATTGCCCCCGGCCCACATCCAGCGCGTGGACGTGGCGGGCGCCGCGGGCCAGCAGCACGTCGGTAAAGCCGCCCGTCGAGGCGCCGACGTCGAGGCCGGTACGGCCGGCCGGGTCGAGGCCGAACGCATCCAGGGCGGCGGCGAGCTTCATGCCGCCGCGGGAGGCGTAGGGATGCTCGGATTCCGCCTCGACCCGTGCCCCCGGGGCGATCGTGTCCGAGGGGCGGGCGAGCGGGTGCCCGTCGACCCGCACGAGCCCGGCGCGGATCGCAGCCTGGGCCCGGGCCCGGCTCTCAAAGTGGCCGTGCGCCACGAGGAACAGGTCGGCGCGACGCGGGGACGGATCGTCCGTGGGCGGCGCGCGGTCCGGGATAGGCCGGTCTCGGGTCATCAGGGCTTCGTGCGGTCCCGGCAGATCTGCGACGGAGGTTTCGGGCCGCCGCCCTGTCGAAGGCCGGCGCGCTCCCTAACTAGACCGGGCCGGAGAGGAGAGCCACCGTATGACCCGCACCCTGCCGCTGCTCGCATTGCTCGGGACTGTCGCCGCCGGCGCCGCCCTGGCGCAGGAGCCTCCGAAGGAGGTCGCCAAACCGGCAGAGACCTACACGGCGCCGATCAAGAACGCCAAGGGCGACGCGATCGGCGCCTTGTCGATCCGCGACGGGGCGAATGCCCTGGTCCTGCGCGTGACGATCCAGCCCGGTGGTCTGCCGCCCGGCTGGCACGGGATGCATTTCCATGCCGTGGGCGACTGCTCGGATCCGAAGTTCATGAACTCGAAGGCCCACGTGAACCACGACCAGAGCAAGCACGGGCTGCTCAACGCCGAGGGGCCCGACGAGGGCGACCTGCCGAACCTCTACGCCGCGCAGGACGGCTCGGCCAATGCCGAGGTCTCGAGCGAGACGCCGCTGAACGGCGAGGGCGGCCTCAAGGATGGTGACGGCGCGGCACTGATCATTCACGCCAACGAGGACGACCACACCAGCCAGCCGATCGGCGGCGCCGGCGACCGGATCGCCTGCGGGGTGATCAAGTAGTCGCGGAGGGCGAGGGCACCGCCGGCGGGATCGGCCGCGGGCGGCCGGCCTCGTCGATGGCCACGAAGGTGAACGTGGCCTGCGTGACCCGCTCGCGAACCTGGGTGCAGAAGCGCCGCGCCCAGGCCTCGACTTCG
>NZ_BACT01000245.1:0-41574 GCF_000333255.1 Methylobacterium sp. B1
GCTCGCGCAGCGCAACGCGCGAGATGCCCATCTTGCGGTAATAGGCGCGCGGGCGGCCGGTCATGCCGCAGCGATTGCGGATGCGGGTGGCCGACGAGTTGCGCGGCAGTTCCGCGAGCTTGAGGCGCGCCTCGAAGCGCTCCTCCATCTCGAGGGCTTCGTTGTTGGCGATCTCGAGGAGCGCCTTCCGCTTGGCCGCGAAGCGCTTCACCAGCGCCTTGCGAGCCTCATTCTTCTCGACTGAGCTTTTCTTCGACATGTGGTCTATCTCCGGTGTCCGCGTCTGAAGCCCGAGAGCTTCACTGCCGGAACGGGAACTTGAAGGCGGCGAGCAGGGCCTTGGCCTCGGCATCGGTCTTGGCGGTGGTCGCCACGACGATGTCCATGCCCCAGGTCTGCTCGGCCTTGTCGTAGGAGATCTCCGGGAACACGAGGTGCTCCTTGAGACCGAGGGCGTAGTTGCCGCGGCCGTCGAACGAGCGCGGGTTCAGGCCGCGGAAGTCACGCACGCGCGGCAGCGCGATGGTGATCAGCCGGTCCATGAACTCGTACATGCGCTGCTTGCGCAGGGTCACCTTGCAGCCGATCGGCATGCCTTCGCGGACCTTGAAGGTCGCGATGGCCTTGCGGGCCCGGGTGATGACCGGCTTCTGGCCGGCGATCAGGGCGAGGTCGCCCGCCGCCACCGAGGCCTTCTTCGAGTCCGCGGTGGACTCGCCGACGCCCATGTTGATCACGATCTTGGTGATCTGCGGCACTTCCATGGGGTTCTTGTAGCCGAACTCCTCGATCAGCTTCTGGCGAACCACCTCGTCGTAGTGCTTGCGCAGGCGCGGGGTGTAGGCGTTCTTGTCGGCCTCAGCCATCGATCTGATCCCCCGTGGTCTTGGCGAACCGGACCTTGCGCCCGTCTTCGAGGATGCGGAAACCCACGCGGGTCGGCTTGCCGTTGGCATCCGCGACCGCGATGTTCGAGAGCTGGATGGCGGCCTCCTTGGAGATGATGCCGCCTTCCTGGTTCTGGGTCTGCTTCTGGTGCTTCTTGACCAGGTTGATGCCGCGCACGAAGGCCCGGCCTTCCTTCGGCAGAACCTGGATCACCTCGCCCGACCGGCCCGAATCGCGGCCGGTGAGCACGACGACCTTGTCGCCCTTCTTGATCTTGGCAGCCATTACAGCACCTCCGGAGCCAGGGAGATGATCTTCATGTGGTTGCGGGCGCGGAGCTCGCGCGGAACCGGTCCGAAGATACGGGTGCCGATCGGCTCCTTCTGATTGTTGATCAGGACCGCGGCGTTCTTGTCGAAGCGGATGACCGAACCGTCGGCACGCTTCACGTCCTTGGCGGTGCGGACGACGACCGCCTTCATGACGTCGCCCTTCTTGACGCGACCGCGCGGGATCGCCTCCTTGACGGAGACGACGATCACGTCGCCCACGCCGGCATACTTGCGCTTCGACCCGCCGAGAACCTTGATGCACATCACACGGCGTGCACCCGAGTTGTCGGCGACGTCCAGATTCGTTTGCATCTGGATCACGTGCGTGACTCCTTGTTTCAGGCGGGTTTCCGCACACGGACGGTATTGCCCGGCGGACGACGCCTGATGGGGACCTGATGTCCCCGGCTCATGTGTTCGACCGCGCTGGCGGTGTCGCAAGGACACCGGCGCGGTCACCGCGTTCACAGGGTGCGAGCACCCATCGGAATGTCGCGAAGGCCGGGCGGATACTACGGGCCGCCCCGGATGGCAAGCGGAGCGGCGCGAAATCGTCGGCGGCGCATGGCTGGATTGACCCGATGCACGGCCTGGTTCCAGCCGGCGCCCGTCAAGAGGCCGCGTCGCATGGGGATCGTCGGCGCGCCCCGATTCGGCCTCGCGCGCACGACTCGCTGCGGATCTGTCGTGCGGGCCGGCGTGCCTCTCAAAATGCGACGACCGGCGCGCCTCTCGGCGCACCGGTCGCTGAGCGCTCGGGCGGGTCTCAGGCGGGCTGGCCGCCTGATTCGAACAGGAAGCCGTCGAGGCTCGGGATCGTCACCGACGCGCCGCTCGCGGGCTTCGACAGGCGCCAGGGCCGCTCCGAGCGGGCGCGGATCGCTTCGGAGGGGCGGAGCCGCCGCATGAGACCGTCCTCGCCGACCTCCTCGATCGCCAGGAATCCGTAGACCTGAAGCCGGGAGGCCGTCAGTTTCGTCCCGCGATCCTCGGCGGCGACGACCATGCTGCCGGTGGCGTAGACGGCATCGAGCAGGGACCGCTGCTCGCTGCGCCGGCGGCTGCGTGCCTCCCACTCGCCCGGTGCCTGGGCGGGAATGGCCCGCCGGAACGGAACGACGTTGCTGACCGCGACGCAACCCATACGCAAAACCCTTGACGCAGACCCGCGGCGGCACGCAGGCCGCCCGTTGATCGCGACAATTCGACGGATCGCTTTAATTCTCCGTAGACCCTGCCGGCGCCCCCCTGCCCCGATCCGGTACGTCCCCTTCGGCAACCCGGCAGGATTTGCCGGCTTGCCCGCGTCCGGGGCGGGGTCCTCACGGCGGCCGCACCGGCCATCAACGGGCCTCCTCTCATCTCCGCCGGATGGCTTCGGCCCCTCTGGGCTGCCTCTCCCCCCCAAGGCGGAGTGGGACGCATCGCGCGACGGTTTCGGCAGGAGACCGTTTCATCGCCGGCCGAATCCGAGGTCGCGGCCATCGTTCGATCCGGCACGACGGGCGACCCAGGGGCCTGCTCCGGTCAGGATGGCCTCAGCCGAGATGTGCCGTCGGTCGCGAGCGGCGCCGCACGAGCCGCGCGGCGAGCCTGTCGAGGGCGACGCACAGGCCCGCGTAGAGGGCGCCGACGAACAGGAAGATCTCGGCCGGGTAGACCATGGTGCGGTTGTTCACCTGGGTGGCCACGAAGGACAACTCGGGCACGCCGATCACGTAGGCGAGCGAGGTGTCCTTGATGAGCGCGGTCCATTGATTGACGAAGGACGGCACCATGGCCCTGAGCGCCTGTGGCAGGATGATGAAGCGCAGCACCGGCCAGAGGCCGAAGCCGAGGGCGAGGCCCGCCTCCCACTGGCCGTGGCCGATGCTCTCGATCCCGGCCGCCACCCCGTACGAGAGATAGGCCCCGCCGACGAGCGCCAGGGTCGCCGCCACGGTGCCGATCTCCGGAATCGACACGCCGAACAGGATCGGCAGCAGGAAGTAGCTCCAGAAGATCAGCATCACGATCGGCACGGCGCGGAAGACGCCGAGCCCGATGGTCAGAGCGACGCGGGACGGCCCCGCGCTCATCGCCAGGGCGATGCCCAGGACGAGACCCAGCAGGGCCGAGGCGAGGCCGGACAGGCCGGAGAGGATCAGCGTCAGCGCCAGCCCGCCGACCGGGCCTCTGGGCCAGGCGCCGAGCAGCAGGTAGCCGAGATTGTCGGTGATGATCGCAGGATTCATCGGCGCGGTCCCGGAGCCGCGGCGCGGCGGGCCACCGCCTGCCCCGCCGCCTCGACCAGGGCGACCGCGCCCGCATAGAGCAGCGTCGCGATGCCGAAGGCCTGGAAGGTCTTGAACGTCTCGGTCTCCACCTGCCGGGACGCGTAGGACAGCTCCGCGAGGCCGATCGTCATGGTGAGGGCGGTGTTCTTGATCGTGTTGAGGTACTGGCCGACGATCGGCAGCCAGGCGACGCGCAGGGCCTGTGGCAGGACGATGTGGCGGAAGGTCTGGACCGGCGTCAGGCCAAGGGCGATGGCCGCCTCCCGCTGGCCGGGGCGGACACCGTTGACGCCTGCCCGGCCCTCCTCGGCGATATAGGCGCCCGCATAGACGGTGAGGCCGAAGAACCCGGCCAGGGTCTCGTAGGCCGGCCAATCCACGGCGCCGAATCCCAGATCGAGGGCGTGCGGCGTGTTCAGCCAGGTTGTCGCGCCGCTCGGCAACAGGGCTGCGCCCACGAAGTACCAGACGAAGAGCTGCACCAGCAGCGGCGTGTTCCGGACGATCCCGACGAAGCCGGCCACTGCCCGCCCGGCCGCGGCGCCGCCCGCTTCCCGCAGGCAGCACGCCGCGAGACCCACCCCGGTGCCGGCGAGACACACGGCCGCCGAGAGGGCCAGGGTGAGCTCGAAGCCTTGGATCAGCCAGACGAGGTAGCGAGGCGCCAACAGGTCGCCGAAGAGCTGGCCCATCTCCGTCGCCCGGCCTCGGCTAGTTGCGGTCGCCGATTCGGAACAGGCGCGGCAGCGGCTGCTCGGTGTTCGGGCCGAACCAGCGATCGTAGATCTGTGCCGCCTTGCCGCGCGCCTCCAACTCGCGCAGCGCCTCGTTCACGAGATCCCGAAGCCGGCCCTCCCCCTTCGGGATGCCGACGCCGATATAGTCGTTGGAGATGCTGAAGGGCGGGATCTCGTAATTCTGGCGGTCCGGCACCTTCGCCAGCAGCCCGACGAGCTTCGGCCCGTCCTGCGTGATCGCCTGGACGTTGCCGTTGCGCAGGGCGGTGAAGGCGAAGGGCGTGTCATCGAAGGCGACCACCGTCGCCTTCGGGAAGTCCCGGCGCAGCACGATCTCGTTGGTGGTGCCCCTGTCGACGCCGATGCGCAGGCCGTTGAGCTGATCGGGGGACGACAGGGTGCCCTTCTTGGTCAAGAACTGCTGGCCGGACGCGAAGTAGGGGATGCTGAAGTCGAGTTGCTTGCCCCGCTCCTCCGTGATCGTGAAGTTCGCCAGGACCAGATCGACTTTGCCGGAGATCAGCAGCGGGATCCGATTCGCCGGGTTGGTGGGACGCAGTTCGACCTTTACGCCGAGCTTGTCGGCGATGGCCTGGGCGTAATCGACATCGAGTCCGGCAATCTGCAGGGTCCCGCGATCAACGAAGCCGAAGGGCGGATTGCTGTCGAAGACGGCCACCCGGAGAACGCCGGCCTTCCGGATGTCGTCGAGCCTGTCGGCCTGAGCTGCACCCACCGAACAAAGGATTGCCAGGGCGAGAGCGAAGAGGCGGCGCACGCGAATCTCCGTTGAACAGGGCGGTGACAAAAACTCGGGCCGTTCACGGACGACGAAAGTTCTTCGGTGCCGGGTGCAAGATGATCTCCGGTCCGGAGAAGACGATCGGAGCGGTCTGTCCCGAGCCTCCGCATCATTCTCTGAAAGCCGCAATCCGATCAACGGACCAGATTTCCGTTTTTCACCGGGTCATCAGCACAGCGTGCTGGGGAAGCGTGGAGAAAGGCGGTGGATGTTCTTCTTGCGCCGGCAGGACGACTCGCGTGACCTTGCCCGGGTTCTGCCGCGGGTTGATGCCATTCCGGATCGAGCGCGGGGGCGGCCGTGGTTGACGGTCCGGTGATGCGGTGAGGGTCATGTCCGCGCGGACGGGGATTCCGCGCCTTGACCGATCCTTAACCTCCGGCGCGATGCAGTTTTCTGCCGCCACCGCATTGACCTGCGGGACAACCGCGGCTAGAAGCGCGCCACTTCGGACGGCCATCGGCTGCCGACGGCCCTTGGGCATACCCCCTTGACGCCGCCGCCATCGCCCCGCGCGCTCCGAGGGTTCAAATCGCCTGACGCTTAAGTCAGATCCGTAGGTATGAGCGCGTTCGTTTCGGGCGTGCTCCTCTGCCCACACCGCGCCGAGGGTCCGTGACAGGCCCTCCGGCGCATATTCGTTTTGCGGACTGCCCTGTGCAGTCCGGCCTAGGTGACCGAGGAAGAGGGCACAGGATGCCGACGATCAACCAGCTGATCGCCCAGCCGCGGAAGATCCAGCGGAGCCGCAACAAGGTTCCGGCGCTCGACGCTTGCCCGCAGAAGCGCGGCGTCTGCACCCGCGTCTACACGACGACCCCGAAGAAGCCGAACTCGGCGCTTCGTAAGGTCGCCAAGGTGCGCCTCACCAACGGCTTCGAGGTGATCGGCTACATCCCGGGTGAGGGTCACAACCTTCAGGAGCACTCCGTGGTGATGATCCGCGGCGGCCGCGTGAAGGATCTTCCGGGCGTGCGCTACCACATCCTGCGCGGCGTGCTCGACACGCAGGGCGTGAAGAACCGCAAGCAGCGCCGGTCGAAGTACGGCGCCAAGCGTCCGAAGTAAGTCGGATGCCCGGATTTTTCCCGGGCGCCGGTCTGCGTTTCCACGGCCTCGCAAGGATGTCGCCGGCCTTTCGGCTCAGGCGGCCTGCGCGGGGTGCTTAAGATCTTTTCGTTCGAGAGTTCCAGAAGATGTCCCGTCGTCACTCTGCCGAGAAGCGTGAGATCATCCCGGACCCGAAGTACGGGGACGTGGTGCTGACGAAGTTCATGAACTCCATCATGTACGAGGGCAAGAAGTCGACCGCCGAGCGGATCGTCTACGGTGCCTTCGACATCGTCGAGAACCGCGCCCGCGCCAACCCGATCGAGGTGTTCCGCGCCGCCCTCGACAACGTCGCCCCGATGATTGAGGTCCGCTCTCGCCGCGTCGGCGGCGCGACCTACCAGGTCCCCGTCGAGGTGCGCACCGAGCGTCGCCAGGCCCTCGCCATCCGTTGGCTGATCCAGGCGGCCCGTTCGCGCAACGACCGGACCATGATCGAGCGGCTCTCCGCCGAGTTGCTCGACGCCGCCAACAACCGCGGCAACGCCGTCAAGAAGCGGGAAGACACGCACCGGATGGCGGAAGCCAACCGCGCCTTCTCGCACTACCGCTGGTAAGCGGTTCCGCCGTCTCTCAGGAGCAATTCGATGCCCCGCACGCACGCGATCGAGGACTACCGCAACTTCGGCATCATGGCCCACATTGATGCCGGCAAGACCACGACGACCGAGCGGATCCTCTACTACACCGGAAAGTCCCATAAGATCGGCGAGGTCCATGAGGGCGCCGCCACCATGGACTGGATGGCGCAGGAGCAGGAGCGTGGCATCACGATCACCTCGGCTGCGACGACCTGCTTCTGGCGCGACAAGCGCCTGAACATCATCGACACCCCCGGCCACGTCGACTTCACCATCGAGGTCGAGCGCTCCCTGCGCGTGCTCGACGGCGCCGTGTGCGTGCTCGACGGCAACCAGGGCGTCGAGCCGCAGACCGAGACCGTGTGGCGTCAGGCCGACAAGTACGACGTGCCGCGCGTCGTGTTCGTCAACAAGATGGACAAGATCGGCGCCGACTTCTTCAAGTGCGTCGCCGACATCATCGACCGCGTCGCCGGCAAGCCCGTCTGCCTGCAGCTGCCGATCGGTGCCGAGTCCAGCTTCCAGGGCGTGATCGACCTCATCAAGATGAAGGCGATCGTCTGGACGGGAGAGGCGCTCGGCGCCAACTTCGACGAGACCGAGATCCCGGCCGACCTGAAGGATCAGGCTGTCGAGTACCGCACCAAGCTGGTCGAGGCCTGCGTCGAGCTCGACGACGAGGCGATGTCCGCCTACCTCGACGGCAGCGAGCCCGACGAGGCGACCATGCGCCGCCTGGTGCGCAAGGCCGTGCAGCTGCGCGCCTTCCACCCGGTGCTGTGCGGCTCGGCCTTCAAGAACAAGGGCGTGCAGCCGCTCCTCGACGCCGTCGTGGACTACCTGCCCTCCCCGGCCGATCGCGGCGAGATCAAGGGCATCGACTTCAAGACCGAGGAAGAGACCGTCCGTCACCCGACGGATTCGGATCCCTTCTCCATGCTCGCCTTCAAGATCATGGACGATCCCCACGTCGGCACGATCACCTTCTGCCGCGTGTATTCGGGCAAGGTCGAGACCAGCGCCAACGTGCTGAACTCGTCGCGCGACAAGAAGGAGCGCGTCGGCCGCATGCTCCTGATGCACGCCAACAACCGTGAGGACATCAAGGAGGCCTTCGCGGGCGACATCGTCGCCCTGGCCGGCCTCAAGGATACCCGCACGGGCGACACCCTCTGCGATCCGCAGAAGGCCGTGATCCTCGAGAAGATGGAGTTCCCCGAGCCCGTCATCGAGATCGCCGTCGAGCCGAAGTCGAAGGCCGATCAGGAGAAGCTCGGCATCGCGCTCTCGAAGCTCGCCGCCGAGGATCCGTCCTTCCGCGTGTCCACGGACCAGGAATCCGGCCAGACCATCCTCCGGGGGATGGGCGAGCTCCACCTGGACATCAAGGTCGACATCCTGCGCCGCACCTACAAGGTCGACGCGAATATCGGCCAGCCGCAGGTGGCCTACCGCGAGAAGCTGACCCGCCGTCAGGAGATCGACTACACGCACAAGAAGCAGACCGGCGGTACCGGCCAGTTTGCCCGCGTGAAGTTCGTGGTCGAGCCGAACGAGCCGGGCGCCGGCTTCCAGTTCGAGTCGAAGATCGTCGGCGGCGCGGTGCCGAAGGAGTACATCCCCGGCGTCGAGAAGGGCCTGAACTCGGTCCTGGGTGCGGGCGTCCTCGCCGGCTTCCCGGTGGTCGACGTGAAGGTCGAGCTGATCGACGGCGCCTACCACGACGTCGACTCCTCGGCGCTGGCCTTCGAGATCGCGTCCCGTGCAGCCCTCCGTGAGGCCCTGCAGAAGGGCGGCTCGGTCCTGCTCGAGCCGGTGATGAAGGTCGAGGTCGTCTCGCCGGAAGAGTACACCGGCTCGGTCATCGGCGACCTGAACTCCCGCCGCGGCCAGATCCAGGGTCAGGACATGCGCGGCAACGCCAACGTCATCAACGCGATGGTGCCGCTGGCCAACATGTTCGGCTACGTGAACAACCTGCGCTCCATGTCGCAGGGCCGGGCGAACTTCACCATGCAGTTCGACCACTACGAAGAGGTGCCGCGCGGCGAGGCCGACAAGGTCATCGCCAAGTACGCCTAAGGCTTCGGCCTGAGGCATCTCTTCTTCCGCAACGCGAATTCGAATCTAGGAGGCTCTGATGGGCAAGGAAAAGTTCTCCCGCACCAAGCCGCACTGCAACATTGGCACGATTGGTCACGTTGACCACGGCAAGACGTCGTTGACGGCGGCGATCACGAAGGTTCTGGCGGAGACGGGCGGGGCGACGTTCACGGCCTACGACCAGATCGACAAGGCTCCGGAGGAGAAGGCGCGCGGGATCACGATCTCGACGGCGCACGTGGAGTACGAGACGCAGAACCGTCACTACGCGCACGTGGATTGCCCCGGGCACGCCGACTACGTGAAGAACATGATCACGGGCGCGGCGCAGATGGACGGCGCGATCCTGGTGGTTTCGGCGGCCGACGGCCCGATGCCGCAGACCCGCGAGCACATCCTTCTGGCGCGCCAGGTCGGCGTTCCGGCGCTGGTGGTGTTCCTCAACAAGGTCGACATGGTTGACGACGAGGAGCTCCTGGAGCTGGTCGAGCTGGAGGTGCGCGAGCTCCTGTCGAAGTACGACTTCCCCGGCGACGACATCCCGATCACCAAGGGCTCTGCGCTGATGGCGCTTGAGGACAAGGAGCCGAAGATCGGCAAGGAGGCGGTGCTGGCGCTGATGGCGACGGTGGATGCCTACATCCCGCAGCCGGAGCGTCCGATCGACCTGCCGTTCCTGATGCCGATCGAGGACGTGTTCTCGATCTCGGGCCGCGGCACGGTGGTGACGGGACGCGTCGAGCGCGGCATCGTCAAGGTCGGCGAGACGGTGGAGATCGTCGGCATCCGCGACACGCAGACCACGACGGTCACGGGCGTGGAGATGTTCCGCAAGCTGCTCGACCAGGGCCAGGCGGGCGACAACGTCGGCGTGCTGCTGCGCGGCACGAAGCGCGAGGACGTGGAGCGCGGCCAGGTCGTGTGCAAGCCGGGTTCGGTGAAGCCGCACGCCAAGTTCAAGGCCGAGGCCTACATCCTGACCAAGGAAGAGGGCGGCCGCCACACGCCGTTCTTCACCAACTACCGGCCGCAGTTCTACTTCCGCACCACCGACGTGACCGGGATCGTGACGCTGCCCGAGGGCACCGAGATGGTGATGCCGGGCGACAACGTGACCATGGACGTGGCGCTGATCGTGCCGGTGGCCATGGAGGAGAAGCTGCGCTTCGCCATCCGCGAGGGCGGCCGCACCGTCGGTGCCGGCGTCGTCGCCGCCATCAACGATTGAGCTCGAGCAGGGCCGGCGCGTCGCGACAGACGACGCGCCGGCCCTGCGCCGTCAGCCGGCGGATGGTCCGTGGTCATCTCTAGACCACGGGGGTGCGTCAGGGCTCAAGCCATCGACTTCGATGTGACTCGCGCCGGCCTCCGTCTTGACGGGGTGCCGGCGTTATTTTGTCTTGTCTCCGCCTTGTCTTGGGGGAGACTCGGATGTTCGGAGATTCCGCGCGGTGGGCCGCGCGATTGCTGGCGCTGATCTGTGCCGGCTCCGTGTTCCTGCCGGTCGGCGCGCGGGCAGAACGACCTGAGCGACGGCCGCTTTCGCGACGCGGTGATCAAGCAGATCCGGATCCATCGACCGGACGTGGCGATCGACCTCAATGCCGATCCGGCGCAGCTCGGCATCGGCACCCAGACGCTCGATCTCACCAACCTCCACCAGCATGTCCGCGGCCTCACCGAGGCCGAGCGCCGGCGGGAGGTCGACGAATTCCTCGGCCTCGCCTTCGCCAAGGCCGGCCCTGCGCCGGAGCCGGCGGATTTCGCGGCGATCAAGGGCCGCCTGCGCGTGCAGCTGGTGCCGGATGAGATCCTTCAGCAGAACCCGCAGCTCGCGCATCGCCGGTTCTCCGAGACGCTGAACGTCGTCTACGTGCTCGACGAGCCCAGGCGCTACCAGTACGTCACCCGCGAGATGATCGCCGGCTGGCACGTCGATCCTGCCGTGGTGGAAGCCACGGCGGTGCGGAACCTCGCGGGGGCCTCCAAGGATGTGCCGTTCCAGCTCGTCGTCGCGGACCGCACGCCCGTCGCCGCCCTCGCCAGGGAAGACGACAATTACGCCCTCGCGCGTTTGCTCGTGCCGGACTGGCTCGAGGAGATCCGCAAGGCGCTGAAGGCCGACGGCATCACGCTGACCGGGCCGACCCGCAATCTGCTCATGGCGTGGCCCGCCGACAGCCCTGCGCGGCGCGAGCTGGCCGCAGAGGCCACCACGCAGATGCGCGCCGGCCCCTACGGCCGCAGCGACGAGCTGTTCCGCTTCGACCGGGGCGGGCTACGGCCCCTGACCGCCGCCGAGCGGGCGGATCACGGCCGGTGATGCGCGGCGATCGGCGGCGAACCTCTTGCAAGCCGCGCCGCGATGAGGCATTGGGCGGTGCGCTAGGAGTGTAGCTCAACTGGTCAGAGCGCCGGTCTCCAAAACCGGAGGTTGCGGGTTCGAGTCCCTCCACTCCTGCCAGACATTCAGCCCGATCCCGCGCGGTGGCCCGGTCGACAAGCCGGGGGAGTTGCGCTAGAGCGGGCGCAATCCGAGATCTGAAGCGACCGTCGGTGCGGGCCCATCCGGGTCCTCGGCGCCGACATTCGCATTCCCGGATGCGGTCTCTGCCTCGGGGCCGAACACGCACAGATACTGGCGCCATGGCATCGAACGAAGCGACCAAGAAGGTGGACCTGGTGCGCGGCGCAGCCCGCGGTCCCGCGAATCCGCCGCCGGCCCGGCCGGCGACGCCGAACCGGGCGCCGCAGAAGCGTGCCACGCCGGGCGAGTTCATCGCGCAGGTTCGCGACGAGGCCCGCAAGGTCACGTGGCCGACCCGCCGGGAGACCACGATCACGACGATCATGGTCTTCGTGATGGTCGTGGCCGCGAGCCTGTTCTTCACGGTCGTGGATCAGGCCCTGCGCTTCCTGGTCGGCCTGATTTTGGGCGTCTGAGTCGGAGGCGTACGAGGGCGGCTCGCCGCCGATCGGGGGAGACCCCGCGGACTTGTCGGAGTTGAACGGAACCGTGTCGAAGCGCTGGTACATCGTCCACGCCTACTCGAACTTCGAGAACAAGGTCGCCCAGTCCATCAAGGATCAGGCGGCTCAGCGCGGGCTGACCGAGCTGTTCGACGAGGTGATGGTCCCGACCGAGAAGGTCGTGGAGGTCCGCCGCGGCCGGAAGGTCGATGCCGAGCGTAA
The DNA here is from genome assembly GCF_000333255.1 of Methylobacterium sp. B1. Taxonomy (NCBI): domain Bacteria; kingdom Pseudomonadati; phylum Pseudomonadota; class Alphaproteobacteria; order Hyphomicrobiales; family Methylobacteriaceae; genus Methylobacterium; species Methylobacterium sp. B1. The sequence goes on from NZ_BACT01000245.1 coordinate 12,022, forward strand.
GTTCTTCCCCGGCTACGTGCTGGTGAAGTGCGACCTCACCGACGAGGTCTACCACCTCATCAAGAACACCCCGAAGGTCACGGGCTTCCTCGGCGCCGACAAGTCGAAGCCGGTTCCGATCCCCGACGCCGAGGCCGAGCGGATCAAGGGCCAGGTCGCCGAGGGCGTCGACCGGCCGAAGCCCTCGATCTCCTTCGAGATCGGCGAGACCGTCCGGGTCGCCGACGGTCCGTTCGCCAGCTTCAACGGCACCGTCGAGGAGATCGACGACGCCCGCTCCCGCCTCAAGGTGGCCGTGTCGATCTTCGGCCGCGCGACGCCGGTGGAGCTCGAATACGCCCAGGTCGAGAAGGCCTGAGCCTCCTGATTTCGGTGGCCCTGAGGCCGCCGCGTCCTTCCGGCCGTCGCTGTGCGGCGGCCGCGAACTTGCCCCATCCTCCTGAGGCTGGGGCATCATCCGCGGGAGATCCGCCCGGCCTCGCCTCCGGGATCCACGGCTCGCACCGCGACCTGCAACCGTCCGACCCGCCGCGCTTCAGGCCGCGTGGGGGCGGATTCTCATTGGGAGCAGTCCCATGGCGAAGAAGATCACGGGCTACGTGAAGCTTCAGGTCCCGGCCGGCGCCGCCAACCCGTCGCCGCCGATCGGTCCCGCGCTCGGTCAGCGCGGCCTCAACATCATGGAATTCTGCAAGGCCTTCAACGCGAAGACCGCGCAGATGGAGAAGGGCACCCCGATCCCGGTGATCATCACCGCGTATCAGGATCGGTCCTTCACCTTCGAGATGAAGCAGCCCCCGGTCACCTTCTTCCTGAAGAAGGCCGTCGGCCTGAAGCTCGGCAAGAAGCCGGCCTCCGGCTCGAAGACCCCGGGCAAGGGCCCGACCGTCGGCAAGATCTCCGAGGCGCAGCTGCGCGAGATCGCCGAGAAGAAGATGCCCGACCTCAACTGCGACTCGATCGAGTCGGCCGTTGCCATGATCCGCGGCTCCGCCCGGGCCATGGGCCTCGAAGTGACGGCCTGAGGGAGGATAGCATGGCTAAGGAAGGCAAGCGCATCCGCGCCGCCCGCGAGGGCATCGAGGTCACCAAGCTCTATCCCCTCGACGAGGCGATCAAGCTGGTGAAGGAGCGGGCGACCGCGAAGTTCGACGAGACCGTCGAGGTTTCCATGAATCTCGGCGTCGATCCCCGCCACGCCGACCAGATGGTCCGCGGCGTCTGCAACCTGCCGAACGGCTCCGGCCGGACGGTGCGCGTGGCGGTCTTCGCCCGCGGCGCCAAGGCGGACGACGCCAAGGCCGCCGGTGCCGACATCGTCGGCGCCGAGGACCTGCTGGAGATCGTGCAGAGCGGCAAGATCGAGTTCGATCGCTGCATCGCGACCCCGGACATGATGCCGCTGGTCGGCCGTCTCGGTAAGGTGCTGGGCCCGCGCGGCCTGATGCCGAACCCGAAGGTCGGCACCGTCACCATGGACGTGAAGGGCGCCGTCGCCGGCGCCAAGGGCGGCTCGGTGGAGTTCCGCGTCGAGAAGGCCGGCATCGTCCATGCCGGCGTCGGCAAGGTCTCGTTCGATGCCGACAAGCTCGTCGAGAACATCAAGGCCTTCGCGGACGCCGTCGCCAAGGCGAAGCCCGCGGGCGCCAAGGGCACCTACGTCCAGCGCATCGCCGTCACCTCGACGATGGGCCCGGGCGTGAAGGTCGAGCCGAACACGGTTCTGACCGCCTGAGGCAAGGCATAGCGTCTACGCTGCGGAGCGCCCGGCCGGAAACGGCCGGGCGTTTTCCGTTGCGGGCATGCGGACCGAGCCGCCGTCCCGCCGCGACAGTCTGGCGAGCCGCCGGACGGCACGCTCGACGCGGGCTCGGCGACCGATCCGGCGCATCGCGTGGGTACCTTGCCGGGAAACGCCCCGGATTACGGCGTGACCATGCTGGTCCCGTCCGAGGCCCGTCGGCGGATCTGATCGGCGGGGCCGAATCGCGGCGATTCTCGTGCTGGATCCCGGGTCGCATATCGCTGACGCGCCCTGTGCCCGGGAAGGGCCGGTGAGAAATAAACCCGTACCCCTTTTCCGGACGGTTGAAGCGGATCCTATCCGGAACCCGGCACGCGACAGGCCGCGACAGCGGCGCCGTTCTCCTTCACGCCATTCTTAACGGCAGAGGGGGCGCCAACGGGCGCGGCTGTGCTAGATAGGCCGACATGCGATGCACCCTGACGGTCACCTCCAAGCGACGCATCCTGTGCGTCTTTCCCGCCTACACGCCGTCCTTCGGGACGTTCTCCCACGCCTACCCGCTGATGGGCGGGGTGAAGGCGTTCATGCCGCCGCAGGGGCTGCTGCTGATCGCGGCCTACATGCCGGAGGCGTGGGAATGCAGATTCATCGATGAGAATATCCGCCGCGCGAGCCCGGCCGAGTTCGCCTGGGCCGACGCGGTGTTCGTTTCTGGCATGCACATCCAGGAACCGCAGATCCACGACATCCGCGACCGTGCCCGGGCCGCCGGCAAGGTCACGGTCCTGGGCGGTCCCTCGGTCTCCGGCGCGCCGGAGAAATACGGCGACTTCGACTATCTCCATGTCGGCGAGATCGGCGACGCCACCGACCAGCTCGTCGCGCGCCTCGACGCCGATGTCGCGCCGCCGCCCGCCCAGGTGGTGCTGGAGACGAAGGACCGGCTCGCGCTCGCCGACTTCCCGGCCCCGGCCTACGACCACGCACCGCTCAAGCGCTATCTGATCGGCTCGCTGCAATTCTCCTCGGGCTGCCCCTATCGCTGCGAGTTCTGCGACATCCCGCAGCTCTATGGCCGCCAGCCGCGGCTCAAGAGCCCCGAGCAGATGTGCGCCGAGCTCGACGCCATCATCAGCCAGCCCGGCCATCCGGCCGTCGTGTACTTCGTCGACGACAATTTCATCGCCAACCGCAAGGCGACCCGCGAGATGCTGCCGCACCTCGTGGCGTGGCAGAAGAAGAACAACTACCCGCTCCAGTTCGCCTGCGAGGCGACGCTGAACATGGCCAAGCAGCCCGAGATCCTCGAGCTGATGCGGCAGGCGAACTTCATGACGGTGTTCGTCGGCATCGAGACCCCGGAGGCCGAGGCCCTCAAGGGCATCGACAAGACCCACAACGCCGCCGTCCCGATGTACGAGGCGATCGAGACCCTCAATTCCTACGGGCTGGAGGTGACCTCGGGCATTATCCTGGGCCTCGATTCCGACACCGACAAATCCGAGCAGAACCTGATCGACTTCATCGACCGCTCGGCCATTCCCGTGCTGACCATCAACCTGCTTCAGGCCCTGCCCAAGACCCCACTCTGGGACCGGCTGGAACGCGAGGGCCGGCTCGTCCATGATGCGGCATTGGAATCGAACGTGCTGTTCAAGCGCCCGCACGACACCGTGGTGGGCAGCTGGCGCCGGGCCATCGCGCACGCCTATACGCCGGAGAAGATCTTCGAGCGCTTCAAGCACCAATGCGCGGTGACCTACCCGAACCGCATCACCACGCCGACCGCCGGCAAGCTGACCTTCACCAATCTCCGCCGGGGCCTGATCCTGGGGTTCAACATCATCACCCGGGTCGGGATCTTTTCCGATTACCGCAAGCCGTTCTGGAGTGCGGCCGGCTACGCGCTGAAGCGCGGGCAGATCGAGGCGGTGTTCAACATGGGCTTCGTGGCCCACCACCTGATCCGCTTCACCCGCGAGGCCCTGCGCGGCGAGCACAACGCCTCCTTCTACGCCGCCAAGGCCGCGGAGGCGAAGGCGGCCCGCGACCGGAGCTGGTGGGAATCGGCCCGGCGCAGGCTGGCGCCGGAACGCGAGGCCGCGTGAGGCGGGTTGCCGGTCAGGCCCGGAGATTCCGCAGCAAGTCCTTGCCTGCGGCGGAAAAGTCGCGCTTCAGCCCTTGGCAGGCGGCTTGCTAGGCTCTATACACCGCGCCTCACGCATTTCATCCTCACGGAAGGAGACGGCCGATCGGCCGGTTTCCGCTCGAAATGTCGCCCGGGCAACCGGGTGGCAAAGGCCGGACGGATCCCAGGGGCGACGAGCCCCGCGGAGCCTTGTCCGGCCATGTCCTGTCCGAGACTGCAGGTGCCGGCTCGCCGGCTTAATCCCCCAAGCCTGCACAGACGGGGAAGACCGAATTCGAAAAGCCTCGCCCAGGCCTCGGCCGCGGAGGGGTGTCGGTTTGAACCAACTCGCCCGAGGCGGCCTTCAGGGGCACGCGCGGGGACAGGGCCGCGAAGCGTCGTTCGGACGTTCCCGGTCTCTTGGCCGAGATGACGTCCGGGCGGCATGTGCAACCGGCGGACCCGAGATCGGGTTCCGCCAACCGGAGAGAGCCCAGTGGACCGGACAGCTAAAGCTGATCTCGTCTCGACGCTCAACGGCGTGTTCAGTGAGAGCGCCGTTGTCGTCGTGGCCCACTACAAGGGCCTCACGGTCGCCGACATGCAGAAGCTGCGTTCGCAGATGAAGCAGGCTGGCGCCACCGTGAAGGTCGCCAAGAACAGCCTCGCCGGCATCGCACTCGATGGCACGGACGTCGCCTCCATCAAGCCGCTCCTGAAGGGCCCGACCCTGCTCGCCTATTCCGGCGACCCGGTCGCAGCCGCGAAGGTCGCGGTCGATTTCGCCAAGGCCAACGACAAGCTCGTGATCCTCGGCGGCGCGATGGGGAAGACCGCCCTGAACCCGGACGGCGTGAAGGCCCTCGCCTCGCTCCCGTCCCTCGACGAACTGCGCGCCAAGATCGTGGGCCTCGTGCAGGCTCCCGCGACGAAGATCGCTCAGGTCGTCAACGCGCCGGCGGCCAAGCTCGCCCGCGTGTTCGGGGCCTATGCCAAGAAGGACGAGGCCGCCTGAGGCCCTTCAAAAACCATCCGTTCGAACCGATATTGAGAGGAATTCAAAATGGCTGATCTCGCCAAGCTCGTCGACGACCTGTCCTCGCTGACCGTGCTCGAGGCCGCTGACCTGGCCAAGATGCTCGAAGAGAAGTGGGGCGTCTCGGCCGCCGCTGCCGTCGCCGTTGCCGCCGGCCCGGCTGCCGGTGGCGCCGCCGCCGCCGTCGAGGAGCAGACCGAGTTCACGGTCGTCCTGGCCTCGGCCGGCGACAAGAAGATCGAGGTCATCAAGGAGGTCCGCGCGATCACCGGCCTCGGCCTCAAGGAAGCCAAGGACCTCGTCGAGGGCGCGCCGAAGCCGGTCAAGGAAGGCGTTGCCAAGGACGAGGCCGAGAAGCTCAAGGCCCAGCTCGAGAAGGCCGGCGCCAAGATCGAGCTCAAGTAAGTCGACGATGGGCCGGTCCCGGCCCATCACCCCACGGAGGTCCGCTTCGGGCCTGTCGTGACCGGAGCCCGCGGGTGCAACACCCGCGGGCTTTAGGCCGCTTCGGCGGATGGTCCCGGAAGGGACCGGCGAGAAGTTTCGGTTCGGTGGCGCTGCCCGGCGGGGCGCGCGTCGCGGCCCGGTGCGGGAGGTCCCTTTCGGGAGCGCTTCCCCGGGCGAGAGGTACGCGGGTAGGAGCGAGGTCACATGGCCAACACGCTGGTCGGTCGCAAGCGCATTCGGAAGTTCTTCGGCAAGATCAAGGAAGTTGCCGAGATGCCGAACCTCATCGAGGTTCAGAAGGCGTCCTACGACCAGTTCCTGATGGTCGACGAGCCCGAGGGTGGGCGCGCCGACGAGGGGCTGCAGAGCGTGTTCAAGTCGGTGTTCCCGATTTCCGACTTCGCTTCCACGGCCCTGCTCGAGTTCGTGCGCTACACCTTCGAGGCGCCCAAGTACGATGTCGACGAGTGCCGCCAGCGCGGCATCACCTTCGCGGCCCCGCTGAAGGTCACGCTGCGCCTCATCGTGTTCGATGTCGATCCCGACACGCAGGCGAAGTCGGTCAAGGACATCAAGGAGCAGGACGTCTACATGGGCGACATGCCCCTGATGACGGAGAACGGCACCTTCATCGTCAACGGCACCGAGCGCGTGATCGTCTCGCAGATGCACCGCTCGCCGGGCGTGTTCTTCGACCACGACAAGGGCAAGACCCATTCCTCGGGCAAGCTCCTGTTCGCCGCCCGCATCATCCCGTACCGGGGCTCCTGGCTCGACGTCGAGTTCGACGCCAAGGACATCGTCCACGTCCGCATCGACCGGAAGCGCAAGCTGCCGGCGACGTCGCTGCTCTATGCCCTCGGCCTCGACGGCGAGGAGATCCTGTCGACCTTCTACAACAAGGTCGTCTATGACCGCGACGGCGCCGACTGGCGCGTGCCCTTCGACGCCGAGCGCATGAAGGGCATGAAGGCCACCGTCGACCTGATCGACGCCGATTCCGGCGAGGTCGTGCTCGAGGCCGGCAAGAAGCTCAACGCCCGCAACGCCCGTCAGATCACCGACAAGGGCACCAAATTCCTCAAGGCCACCGACGAGGATCTCGTCGGCCAGTACGTGGCCGAGGATCTCGTCAACGCGCAGACCGGCGAGATCTGGGCCGAGGCCGGCGAGGAGATCACCGACAAGCTCCTGAAGAGCCTGGATGATGTCGGCATCACCGAGCTCCCGGTGCTCGACATCGACCACGTCAATGTCGGCCCCTACATTCGCAACACGCTGGCGGTGGACAAGAACTCCAACCGCGAGGGCGCGCTGTTCGACATCTACCGGGTCATGCGCCCGGGCGAGCCGCCGACCCTCGAGACCGCCGAGGCGATGTTCCACTCGCTGTTCTTCGACTCCGAGCGGTACGACCTCTCGGCCGTCGGCCGCGTGAAGATGAACATGCGCCTCGACCTCGACGCCGCCGACACCGTGCGCACCCTCCGCAAGGAGGACATGCTCGCGGTTGTGAAGGCGCTCGTGGAGCTGCGCGACGGCAAGGGCGAGGTCGACGACATCGACCACCTCGGCAACCGCCGCGTCCGCTCGGTGGGCGAGCTCATGGAGAACCAGTACCGCCTGGGCCTCCTGCGCATGGAGCGCGCGATCCGCGAGCGCATGAGCCAGGTCGATATCGACACGGTCATGCCGCAAGATCTCATCAACGCGAAGCCCGCCGCCGCGGCCGTGCGCGAGTTCTTCGGCTCGTCGCAGCTCTCGCAGTTCATGGACCAGACCAACCCGCTCTCCGAGGTGACGCACAAGCGCCGCCTGTCGGCGCTCGGCCCGGGCGGTCTGACCCGCGAGCGCGCCGCTTTCGAGGTGCGCGACGTGCACCCGACCCATTACGGCCGCATCTGCCCGATCGAGACGCCGGAAGGCCCGAACATCGGCCTGATCAACTCGCTCGCCACCTTCGCGCGGGTGAACAAGTACGGCTTCATCGAGACCCCGTTCCGCCGCGTCCGCGACGGCGTGGTCACCGACGAGGTCGCCTACCTCTCGGCCATGGAGGAGGCGAAGTACTACGTCGCTCAGGCCAACGCCCAGATGGACGAGGCCCGCAAGCTCACGGAGGACCTCGTGGTCTGCCGTCGGGCCGGCGAGGTGATCGTCGTGGGGCCCGAGCGCGTCGATCTCATGGACGTGTCGCCGAAGCAGCTCGTCTCGGTCGCCGCGGCGCTGATCCCGTTCCTTGAGAACGACGACGCCAATCGCGCCCTCATGGGCTCGAACATGCAGCGCCAGGCGGTGCCGCTCGTCCGCGCCGACGCCCCGTTCGTGGGCACCGGCATGGAGGCGGTGGTCGCCCGGGATTCCGGCGCCGCCATCGCGGCCCGCCGGGCCGGCATCATCGATCAGGTGGACGCCACCCGTATCGTCATCCGCGCCACCGAGGAGGCCGACGCCAACAAGCCCGGCGTCGACATCTACCGCTTGCAGAAGTTCCAGCGCTCCAACCAGTCGACCTGCATCACGCAGAAGCCGCTGGTCCGCGTCGGCGAGTTCGTGAAGAAGGGCGAGATCATCGCCGACGGTCCCTCGACCGAGTTCGGCGAGCTGGCGCTCGGCCGGAACGTGCTCGTCGCGTTCATGCCGTGGAACGGCTACAACTTCGAAGACTCGATCTTGCTCTCCGAGCGGATCGTGAAGGATGACGTGTTCACCTCGATCCACATCGAGGAGTTCGAGGTGATGGCCCGCGACACCAAGCTCGGGCCGGAAGAGATCACCCGCGACATCCCGAACGTCTCCGAGGAGGCGCTCAAGAACCTCGACGAGGCCGGCATCGTCTATATCGGTGCCGAGGTGAATGCGGGCGACATCCTCGTCGGCAAGATCACCCCGAAGGGCGAGAGCCCGATGACGCCGGAGGAGAAGCTCCTCCGCGCCATCTTCGGCGAGAAGGCCTCGGACGTGCGCGACACCTCCCTGCGGGTGCCGCCGGGCGTCACCGGCACGATCGTCGAGGTGCGGGTGTTCAACCGCCACGGCGTCGACAAGGACGAGCGCGCCCAGGCGATCGAGCGCGAGGAGATCGAGCGGCTCGCCAAGGACCGCGACGACGAGCAGGCGATCCTCGACCGCAACACCTACGCGCGCCTCGCGGACGTGCTGATCGGCCAGGCGCCGGTGGCCGGCCCGAAGGGCTTCCGGAAGGACACGACGCTCACCCGCGAGCTGATCAACGACTACCCGCGTTCGCAGTGGTGGCAGTTCGCCGTCATCGACGACCGTCTCATGACCGAGATGGAGGCGATGCAGAAGCAATACGACGAGTCGAAGAAGCGCCTCGAGCAGCGCTTCCTCGACAAGGTCGAGAAGCTGCAGCGCGGCGACGAGCTGCCCCCCGGCGTCATGAAGATGGTCAAGGTCTTCGTGGCGGTGAAGCGCAAGATCCAGCCGGGCGACAAGATGGCCGGCCGTCACGGCAACAAGGGTGTCGTGTCGCGGATCGTGCCGATCGAGGACATGCCGTTCCTGGAGGACGGGACGCATGCCGACATCGTGCTCAACCCGCTGGGCGTGCCCTCGCGCATGAACGTCGGCCAGATCCTGGAGACGCATCTGGGCTGGGCGGCTGCGGGCCTGGGTCGCAAGGTGTCGAAGGCGGTGGATGCCTATCTGAAGTCGCAGGACATCGCGCCGCTGCGGGAGGAGATGAAGGCGATCTACTCCCCGGGCGAGCTCGACGGGCTGACGGACGAGGAGCTGGCCGAGGCCGGCAACAACGTCCGCCGTGGCGTGCCGATGGCCACGCCGGTGTTCAACGGCGCCAAGGAAGCCGACATCGAGCAGATGCTGGAGATGGCCGGGCTGGACCGCTCGGCGCAGTCGACGCTCTACGACGGGCGGACCGGCGAGCCCTTCGACCGCAAGGTCACGATGGGCTACATCTACATGCTGAAGCTCCACCACCTCGTGGACGACAAGATCCACGCGCGCTCGATCGGCCCGTACTCGCTCGTCACCCAGCAGCCGCTGGGCGGCAAGGCGCAGTTCGGCGGCCAGCGCTTCGGTGAGATGGAGGTCTGGGCGCTGGAGGCCTACGGCGCGGCCTACACGCTGCAGGAGATGCTCACGGTGAAGTCGGACGACGTGGCCGGCCGCACCAAGGTCTACGAGGCGATCGTCCGCGGCGACGACACCTTCGAGGCCGGCATCCCCGAGAGCTTCAACGTGCTCGTCAAGGAGATGCGCTCGCTCGGCCTCAACGTCGAGCTGACGTCTTCGAAGAAGGCCGCGAACGATCAGCTGGAGCCGCCGGCCGACGCGGCCGAGTAGAGCCAGTCACAAACACCTCCCGTGGCGGCGGATCCCGCCGCCACGGTCGAGCGGGGAGGGGAGGGGCCTTCCGAGTTCGACGACGGTGAGCAGCGCCCGTGCGGGGTGCGGCGCCGGATCTTTTTCAGGACGCGGTGGCCCGGCGCGGGGCTGCCGGCGTCAACAAGGAGCGGATCATGAACCAAGAGGTCATGAACCTTTTCAACCAGCAGGCCACGCCGGTCAGCTTCGATCAGATCAAGATCTCGATCTCGTCCCCGGAGAAGATCCTCTCTTGGTCGTACGGCGAGATCAAGAAGCCCGAGACCATCAACTACCGGACCTTCAAGCCCGAGCGCGACGGCCTGTTCTGCGCGCGCATCTTCGGGCCGATCAAGGACTACGAGTGCTTGTGCGGCAAGTACAAGCGCATGAAGTACAAGGGCGTCATCTGTGAGAAGTGCGGCGTCGAGGTCACCCTCGCGCGCGTCCGGCGCGACCGCATGGGCCATATCGAGCTGGCCGCCCCCGTCGCGCATATCTGGTTCCTGAAGTCGCTGCCCTCGCGCATCGGCCTGCTGCTCGACATGGCCCTCAAGGACCTCGAGCGGATCCTGTACTTCGAGTCGTACTGCGTCATCGAGCCGGGCCTCACCCCCCTGAAGGAGCGTCAGCTCCTGTCGGAGGAGGAGTACCTGCGCGCCCAGGAGGAGTACGGCGAGGACAGCTTCACCGCCATGATCGGCGCCGAGGCCATCCGGCGCATCCTGCAGGAACTCGACCTCGACAAGATCGCCAACGATCTGCGCGAGGAGATCGCGGTCACGACGTCGGAGCTGAAGCCCAAGAAGCTCCTGAAGCGGCTCAAGATCATCGAGGCCTTCCAGATGTCCGGCAACAAGCCGGAATGGATGATCCTCACGGTCGTCCCGGTGATCCCGCCGGACCTGCGCCCGCTGGTCCCGCTGGACGGCGGCCGCTTCGCGACCTCCGACCTCAACGACCTGTACCGCCGCGTCATCAACCGCAACAACCGCCTGAAGCGGCTGATCGAGCTGCGCGCGCCCGACATCATCATCCGCAACGAGAAGCGGATGCTGCAGGAGGCGGTCGACGCCCTGTTCGACAACGGCCGCCGCGGCCGCGTCATCACGGGCGCCAACAAGCGTCCGCTGAAGTCGCTCGCCGACATGCTGAAGGGCAAGCAGGGCCGGTTCCGCCAGAACCTGCTCGGCAAGCGCGTCGATTATTCGGGCCGCTCGGTCATCGTGGTCGGCCCGGAGCTGAAGCTGCACCAGTGCGGCCTGCCCAAGAAGATGGCTTTGGAGCTGTTCAAGCCGTTCATCTACGCGCGCCTCGACGCCAAGGGCTTCTCGGCCACCGTCAAGCAGGCCAAGAAGCTGGTCGAAAAGGAGAAGCCGGAGGTCTGGGACATCCTCGATGAGGTGATCCGCGAGCACCCGGTGATGCTGAACCGCGCGCCGACGCTGCACCGCCTCGGCATCCAGGCCTTCGAGCCGAAGCTGATCGAGGGCAAGGCGATCCAGCTGCACCCGCTGGTCTGCGCCGCGTTCAACGCCGATTTCGACGGCGACCAGATGGCCGTGCACGTCCCGCTGTCGCTCGAGGCGCAGCTGGAAGCGCGCGTCCTCATGATGTCGACAAACAACATCCTGCACCCGGCCCACGGTCAGCCGATCATCGTGCCGTCGCAGGACATCGGGCTCGGCCTCTACTACCTGTCGATCGTGGCCGAGGGCATGCCGGGCGAGTTCAAGGCGGACAACGCCAAGAACCCGATGCAGGGCGTCTACGGCGACATGGGCGAGCTGGAGCACGCCCTGGCCGCCAAGGCCGTGTCGCTGCACACCAAGATCAAGTGGCGCTGGACCGGCATCGGCCCGGACAATCAGCCCCTGACCAAGACCTACGAGACCACGCCTGGCCGGGTGATCCTGTCCGGTGCCCTGCCGAAGCACGCCAAGGTGCCCTTCGAGGTCGTCAACAAGTTGATGACCAAGAAGGAGATCTCGGCGATGATCGACACCGTCTACCGCCACTGCGGTCAGAAGGAGTCGGTGATCTTCTGTGACCGGATCATGGCGCTCGGCTTCAACCACGCGTTCAAGGCCGGCATCTCCTTCGGCAAGGACGACATGGTCGTGCCGGAGAACAAGTGGTCGATCGTCGACACGACCCGCGCGCTCGTGAAGGACTACGAGCAGCAGTACAACGACGGCCTGATCACGCAGGGCGAGAAGTACAACAAGGTGGTGGATGCCTGGGCCAAGTGCTCGGACAAGCTGGCCGCCGAGATGATGGGCCGCATCTCCGCGGTCCAGAAGGACGAGCACGGCGCCGACAAGCAGATCAACTCGATCTACATGATGAGCCACTCCGGCGCCCGTGGTTCGCCCGCCCAGATGAAGCAGCTCGCGGCGATGCGCGGCCTCATGGCCAAGCCGTCGGGCGAGATCATCGAGACCCCGATCATCTCGAACTTCAAGGAAGGCCTGGACGTTCTGGAGTATTTCAACTCCACGCACGGTGCCCGTAAGGGCCTGGCCGACACCGCCCTGAAGACCGCCAACTCCGGCTACCTGACCCGCCGCCTCGTCGACGTGGCGCAGGATGCCGTCATCCGCGAGGTGGATTGCGGCACGACCAACGGCATCAAGATGCGCGCCATCGTGGATGCCGGTCAGGTCGTGGCGACGCTCGCCACCCGCATCCTGGGCCGCGCCACGGCCGAGGATCTCGTGGCCGCGGACGGCACGGTGATCGTCAAGACCGGCGAGACCATCGAGGAGCGGCACCTGCCGGCGATCAACGCCGCCGGCATCCAGGAGGTGAAGATCCGCTCGGTGCTGGTCTGCGCCACCAAGAGCGGCGTCTGCGCCACCTGCTACGGGCGCGACCTCGCCCGCGGCACGCCCGTCAACATGGGCGAGGCCGTCGGCGTCATCGCGGCGCAGTCGATCGGCGAGCCGGGCACGCAGCTCACGATGCGCACCTTCCACATCGGTGGTGCGGCCCAGATCGCCGACTCGTCCTTCATCGAGTCGAGCTTCGAAGGCACGATCAAGATCCGCAACCGCGCCGTCGCCAAGAACACGGACGGGGACCTGATCGCCACCGGCCGCAACGTGGCGGTCGTGATCGTGGGGTCGGACGGCGTCGAGCGGGCGGTCCACCGCCTGCAATACGGCGCCAAGCTCCGGGTCGACGAGGGTGACAAGATCAAGCGCGGGCAGCGGATCGCCGAGTGGGATCCCTACACCCGTCCGATCCTCACCGAAGTCGACGGCCTCGTGGCCTACGAGGATCTGGTCGACGGCCAGTCCATGACCGAGACCACCGACGAGTCGACCGGCATCGCCAAGCGCGTCGTCGTCGACTGGCGCGGCTCGGCCCGGACCTCGGACCTGAAGCCCGCGATGGTCGTGGTCGATCGGGAGGGCAAGGCGCTCAAGCTGCCGCGCGGCTCGGACGCCCGCTACTTCCTGCCGGTCGACGCCATCATCGGCTTCGATCCGGGCGCGACGGTCAAGGCCGGCGACATCCTGGCCCGCGTCTCGACCGACTCGGCCAAGACCCGCGACATCACCGGCGGTCTGCCGCGGGTGGCGGAGCTGTTCGAGGCACGGCGCCCGAAGGACGCGGCGATCATCGCCGAGAAGTCGGGCACCATCGCGTTCGGCCGCGACTACAAGAACAAGCGTCGGCTCACGCTGACGCCGCATGACGGCTCGGAGGCGGTCGAGTACCTGATCCCGAAGGGCAAGCACATCCACCTGCAGGACGGGGACGTGGTGGAGCTCGGCGACTACATCGTCGACGGAAACCCGGCTCCGCACGACATCCTGGCGATCAAGGGCGTCGAGGAACTCGCCGCCTACCTCGTCAACGAGATCCAGGAGGTCTACCGGCTGCAGGGCGTGTCGATCAACGACAAGCACATCGAGGTGATCGTCCGTCAGATGCTGCAGAAGGTCGAGGTGACCGATGGCGGCGACTCGGACATCCTCTCGGGCGACCAGATCGACCGGACGGAGCTGACCGAGTTCAACGAGAAGCTGCTCGCCGAGGGCAAGAAGCCGATCCAGGGCGTCCCGGTCCTGCTCGGCATCACCAAGGCGTCGCTGCAGACGAAGTCGTTCATCTCGGCGGCCTCGTTCCAGGAGACCACCCGCGTCCTCACCGAGGCGGCGGTCAACGGGCAGGTCGACACCCTGGAAGGCCTGGAGGAGAACGTGATCGTCGGATCGCTGATCCCGGCCGGCACCGGGTCGATGGTGGCGGACATCCGCTCCATCGCCCGCCGCCGCGACGCGATGATCCTGCAGCAGAAGCAGACCGAGAGCGGCGCGATGCCGGTCGAGGAGCTTCCGCCCGCCGCCGAATAAGGCGACAGGCAGGATTGAGAGAGACAAGGGCGGCCTTCGGGCCGCCCTTTTTCGTGGTTGCTCTCCAAACCGGGACGCCGGCACGGCGGCCGACTTAACCGAGGCTCAACCATGCCGCGCGATAAATCCTGAGCGGCCCCAGAAACACCCTGGAAACGGGGAGGATCGGGCCGGTTCGGGTGCGTGAGTGCGGGTCTGGCGTCGTGGGCACGAGACGAGGACGGGAATCGAGCCTGCGCTGGCTCTCGGCGGCGATGACGCCCTGGATGGTCGGGCTCGGCCTGCTGGTGTCGTTCACGGCCGATGCCGGCACGGAGAACGCCATCGGGGCGAGCCGGCTCGGGGTGATCGATGCCGAGACCGTTCCGCCCCTGCCGCCCGGCACCCTGCTGATCGGATCCGCCCTGCGCCGCCTCGGTGACGAGCCGCCCCAGACAGTGTTCAAGACCGGTGCGCACGTCTTCCCGGTGGTGCAGCGGGGCGGCAAGGGCAACCCCACCCGGCCGCCGGCCGAGAGCTTCGCCCGCCGGGCCGCCAACCTCCGGGAGCCCGGCGGCGCCCTGGTGTTCGGCGACGTCACCGGCAGCGTCACCGGCGTGCTGACGCAGGGGGCTGCGGTCTGGGATCCGGATTCCGAGCCGGAGGCCGGTTTCGTCCCCGTGCCCGATCTCGGCCTGACCACCGGCGCCGGCACGGCCGCCTCCACGGGCGAAGGCACGGCCGACCTCACCGCGGATGGTGGGCCCGAGCGCTTCGACGGCTCGACCCCGCCGGTGCCCCGCGCCATCGCCCTGTCGTCCACGACTCCGGCGCCCGCGGACGCGATCCCCGTGGAGATCGCCGCGGCGAGTCTCGCGCTCCCCGATTTCGCAATCCGCACGGAGCGCCCGGACAGCGCCCAGCCGGTGCCCGAGGATGCGCGCCGGCGCTACGCCGACCTGATCGACCCGAACGCCCTCGACAAGGAGCAGCGCTGCCTCTCCGAGGCGGTCTATTTCGAGGCCCGGAGCGAGCCGGAGGCCGGCCAGGCCGCCGTCGCCCAGGTGGTGCTCAACCGCGTGAAGAGCGGCCTCTACCCGGCGAGCGTCTGCGGCGTCGTCTACCAGAACCGGCACCACTACATGGGCTGCCAGTTCTCCTTCGCCTGCGAGGGCAAGTCCCTGCGCATCACCGATGCGGGCGCCTGGGAATCGGCGACCCGCATCGCCCGCTCGGTGATCGAGGGCCGGACCTACCTCGCCGAGGTCGGCGCCGCGACCCACTACCACGCCGACTACGTCCGTCCGGGCTGGGCGCGCCGCCTGCGCAAGATGGACGTGATCGGCCGGCACATCTTCTACCAGCTCCGGGCGGGTCAGACCTGAGGCGGCTCTGGCCTGACTTCGTAAGAGAGACTGTGGAAAATTCGAACAATGCTACCTAGGTAGGCGACGACTAAGCAGTCGAAACCAAGGGTTAATTTTACCTTCGTTCCCGATAATGCTTGCGCGCCGGGCAACGAGTCTGGCCTCTGGTACGTCGAGACGAGCGCCGCTTGCGCGCCGCTTCTCGTTGTAATGCGTATCAGAGGACTTCCATGACCGCGCCGGTCGCTCGCACCGCTCTCCTGGCCGCCGCCCTCGGCGGCGTTCTCCTTGCCGCACCCGCCCAGGCCGGCGGCTGTTACGGCTCCGAATGCTACCGCCACGTCGTCACGCCGCCGGTCTACGACACCGTGCAGGAGAACGTGCTGGTCCGTCCGCCCCGCACGGTCTACCGGACCACGCCGCCGGTCTACGATACGGTGTCCGAGCGCGTGATGGTCTCGCCGGGTGGCCGCTACTGGCAGACGAGCCGCGGTCCCGGCGGTGAGCTGATCGGCTGCTGGGTCACCACGCCGCCGCGCTTCGCCGTGCGCACGCGGACCGTGCTGGTCCGTCCGGCGCAATCGATCCCCGAGACGATCCCGCCGGAATACGCCAGCGTCAGCCGCCGGGTTCTCGTGGCGCCCGCCCGGGCCGGCTGGGTGCCGGTCGGCGGCGGCTACGGTTACCGGCCGGCCTCTTACGGTGGCCCGCTGGTCGGCTCGATCCCGGACGCCGTCGGCATCACGGGGGCCAGTTCTTCGGATATCGGCGTCGGGCTCGGCTTCTACACGGGCAGCCGGTACGAGGGGTACTGATCCGGCCGCGAAGGCTTGATTCCGGACGTCCCGGCGACACCTCACCGCGCAACACGGGAGGTGACGATGGGGACGTTCAAGGCCTGGGTGGTCGAGAAGAACGAGGCGGGCCAGAGCCTCGCCTTCAAGGACTTCGACGACGCCGACCTGATGGACGGCGACGTCACCGTGCGGGTGACGCACTCGACCCTGAACTACAAGGATGGCCTCGCCCTCACCGGCACGTCGCCGGTGGTGCGCCGCTTCCCGATGATCCCCGGCATCGATTTCTCGGGGATCGTCGAGACGTCGGACCATCCCGAATACAAGCCGGGTGACGCGGTGGTGCTCACCGGCTGGGGTGTCGGCGAGACGCATCTCGGCGCCTACGCCCAGCGCGCCCGGGTGAAGGGCGACTGGCTGGTGCCGCTACCCCAGGGGCTCACGCCCGAGCAGGCCATGGCGGTGGGCACCGCCGGCTACACGGCGATGCTGTGCTGCATGGCCCTCGAGGCCCACGGCGTGACGCCGGAGCACGGCCCGGTCATCGTCACCGGCGCCTCCGGGGGCGTCGGCTCGGTCGCCGTGGCCCTCCTCGCGCGGGCGGGCTGGCACGTCATCGCCTCCACGGGCCGGGACGGCGAATCCGACTACTTGAAGGGCCTCGGCGCTGCCGAGATCCTCGACCGGGCCGAGTTGTCGAAGCCCGGCAAGCCGCTCGGCAAGGAGCGCTGGGCCGCGGGGGTCGATGCGGTCGGCTCCACGACGCTCGCCAATGTGCTGGCCATGACCAAGGCGGACGGCGCCGTCGCCGCCTGCGGGTTGGCGCAGGGCATGGATCTGCCGACCTCGGTGGCGCCGTTCATCCTCCGCGGCGTCTCGCTGCTCGGCATCAACAGCGTCACCACCCCGCAGCCGAAGCGTCGCGAGGCCTGGGCGCGGCTCGCCCGGGATCTCGATCTGGGCAAGCTCGCCGCCATGACGAGCCGTGTCCCCCTGGAGGAAGTCGGCCGGCTCGGCGCTGAGATCCTGGCCGGGAAGGTGCGCGGGCGGATCGTGGTGGAGGTGGATCGGGCGGGCGGTCCTCGCTGATCCTCAGGGGTTTCGGCTAACCCGTCCCGGCACCGGGCTGGACCGGAATTTTGCCGCGGCCCCGGAACCTTTGCCGTGCATCGCGTGTTGATGTTTTCATGAGCGTTGCATTCGTCAAAGAGCCCGAGGGTGGAGAAGCGTTCGAGAATCTGCCGGATCGGCCGATCTCGCCGCACACGAATTTCGTGACGCCGGAAGGCCTCGCGCAGATCGAGGCCGAAGTCGCCCGCCTGGAGAAGGAAGTCGCCTCGCTGGATCCTGCCGACAAGGCGGAGGATTCCCGCATCGGGCGCGACCTGCGCTACTGGGCGGCCCGGAAGAACACCGCGCAGCTCGTCGAGCCCAAGGCCGGCGACACGGTTCAGTTCGGCTCTACCGTCACGGTGATCCGGGAGGACGAGGCCGGCAAGGAGACCCGCCAGACCTTCCGGATCGTCGGCGAGGACGAAGCCGATCCGCACAAGGGTTCGATCTCCTACGTGGCGCCGCTCGCCCGGGCGATCACCGGCAAGACGATCGGTGACGTGGTCGAGGTGAACGGCAACGAGGTCGAGGTGGCGGAGATCCGCTGAGCCGGTTCAGCGGCCTTCGAAGCGCGGTCGCAGGGGCAACAGCGCCTCGGCAATATGTTCCATGAAGACCCGGACCCGTGCCGCGTGGCGCAGGTCCGGATGCGTCAGGATCCAGAGATCCGCCCCCAACTCCGGATGCGGCCCGGACAGGCGTTGCAGTGCCGGATTGACGTCGGCGGTGAAGCAGGGGAGCGGGCCGATCCCCAGGCCGGCCTGCACGGCCGCCTCCAGGCCGATCACCGCGTTGAGCCGGAGGCGGATGTGGTCGGGCGGCACCCGCCCTTCCACGAAGCGCATGAACGAGCCCCCTGCCACCAGCGGTCCCGGACTGATCCACGCCTCCCGGGCGAGGTCGCCATAGGCGCGGTCGGCCCGGCCGTAGACCCCCCACGCCGTGACTGCGAGACGCCGCCCCACCAGAGTCTCGCTCGGCTCGCGGCTGATCCGGATCGCGACGTCGGCATCCCGGCGCGACAGGTTGAGCGTCGCCTCGGCGAGGATCAGCTCGATCCGGATGTCGGGGTACCGCTCCGTGAAGCTCGCGAGCATCGGCATCAGCAGCTCTGCGGCGAAGCCGGCCGGCGCGGTCACCCGCAATTCGCCGGACGGGGTTTCGCCCTGGCCGGCGACCACGCGGGTGAACCGCGCCACGTCCGCCTCGATCCGCGCGGCCGCCGCGATCATCGCCTGTCCGGCGGTGGTCGGCACGTAGCCCGTGCGCAGCCGCTCGAACAGGCGCGTATCGAGCTTCGCCTCCAGGGCCGCGAGGCGTCGGAACGCCGTCGAGTGGTTGATGCCGAGATCCGCCGCCGCCGCGGTCAGGCCGCCGCGGTCGGCCACGGCCTTTGCGAACCGAAACTCGTCCCAGTCGAGCGCCACACCCGGGTCCTTGCGTCTGCGCAAGATCACTCTTGCATGGTGGGGCATTCTTGCAAGGCGCCAAATGCGCGATGGAGGGGCACGACGCTGGCCGACGATTCGGCCGCCCGACACATAGGAGAGACCCGTCCATGGCCAAGGTTCTGGTGCTGTACTACTCGACCTACGGTCACGTCGAGCAGATGGCCTACGCGGTCGCCGAGGGGGCCCGCGAGACCGGGGCCGAGGTCGTCGTGAAGCGCGTGCCGGAGCTGGTCCCGGAGGAGGTCGCCCGGCAGAGCCATTTCAAGCTCGATCAGGCGGCCCCGATCGCCACCGTGGACGAACTGGCGCAGTACGACGCCATCATCTTCGGCACGCCGACCCGCTACGGCAACATGGCGTCGCAGATGAAGCAGTTCATCGACCAGACCGGCGGGCTCTGGATGAAGGGCGCGCTGGTCGGCAAGGTCGGCTCCGTCTTCACCTCGACGGCCTCGCAGCATGGCGGCCAGGAGACGACGCTGACGAGCTTCCACACGGTGCTGTTCCACCACGGCATGGTGGTGGTCGGCCTGCCCTACAGCTTCCAGGGCCAGGGCGGTGTCGAGGCGGTCAAGGGCGGAACACCCTACGGGGCCAGCACGATCGCGGATGGTGACGGATCCCGCCAGCCGAGCGCCGTGGAACTGGAGGGGGCCCGCTTCCAGGGTCGCCATGTGGCCGGCATTGCCGCCAAGCTGGCCCGAGACTGAGAAGGCAAGAAAAAAGGCTCGGATTGCTCCGAGCCTGAAAGGAAAAAGGCCATTGGGGGCTGAGAAGGCCTTCGTGATCAATAAACGGATCAGGCCGACATCTGTTCCGCTGCCGGCAAAAATTTCTGCGCCGTCAGCGGGGCGCGGCGGCCCGGGCGAGGCGGTCGCGGATCGCCTCGCCGAGGCCGTCTTCCGGAATCGGCACCACCGCGATGGTGCCGGCCCCTGAGGCATCGAGGTCGCGCAGGGCGCCGAACAGGCGGGCCGCGGCCTCCGCGGGATCGCCCGACGGGCTCAGGTTGAGGCTGGCCCGCGCGGTTTCGTGACCGGCCGGGCGCCCGGCGCCGAACAGCAGCACCGCCTCGCCGGGCTCGATCCGCACCGCATCCAGGCGGACCCGCGCCCGGGGCGCGTAATGCGAGGCGAGCATGCCGGGGCCCGCCGGCCGGTCGGCGTCGGCCGCCTCCGGAGATGCCGGATCGAGGCCGAGCACGTCCCGGAGCGCCGCCCGCGTGATGCCGCCCGGCCGCAGCAGCCGCGGCGCGCCGCCGAGGCAAGCCACCACCGTCGACTCGACGCCCACCATCGTGTCGCCACCGTCGAGCACCGCGGCGATCCGGCCGGCGAGATCGTCGAGGACATGGGCGGCCCGGGTCGGGCTCACGCGCCCGGAGCGGTTGGCCGAGGGCGCCGCCACCGGACGGCCGACTTCCGCGAGGAGCGCCTGGGCGAGCGGGTGCGCCGGCACCCGCAGGGCGAGGCTCGGCAGGCCGGCGCGGGCGAGGTCGCAGACCCGCGTGCCCGGATGGGCCGGGACGACCAGGGTCAGGGGACCCGGCCAGAAAGCCGTGGCGAGGCGGCGGGCCTGCGCGTCGAAGACCCCCTCCGCCAGGGCCGCGTCCGCATCAGCCAGATGCGAGATCAGCGGGTTGAAGCGCGGCCGATCCTTGGCGGCGAAAATGCCCGCCACCGCGGCGGCATCGGTGGCGTCCGCCCCGAGCCCGTAGACCGTCTCGGTGGGGAAGGCGACGAGGCGCCCCGCCCGCAGAAGCGCGGCGGCCTCCGCGATGCCGGCCGCGTCGGGGGGAAGCCGGCGGGTCGCGGTCGGACCCGTTGACCCGGGATCATTCATGCGGGAAGCCGTCTCCGAGGTCATGGCGATGCGAGCCCCGCGCGCCTATCCTCGCCCCGCCCTAGCGCCGGTGCGCGGGCGCGGTCAAACCCGCCCCGGATCGAACGAGCGGGCGGGCCGCAACACGGGAGGATCGTATGAGTTACCGCGCCCCGGTCCCCGAGATGCTCTTCACCCTCCGGCACGTGGCCGGGCTCGATTCCGTCGATCCGGACGACGCCGAGGCGATCCTGAGCGAGGCCGGGCGGATCGCCGCCGGCGTGATCGCGCCGCTCAACCGGGTCGGCGACCGGCACGGCACCCCCTTCGCGGAGGGGCGGGTCACCACGCCGCCCGGCTGGCGCGAGGCCTACCGCACCTTCACGGAGGGCGGCTGGAACGGGCTCTCGGCCGAGGCCGACCATGGCGGCCAGGGCCTGCCGAAGCTGATCGAGGCCGCCTGCACCGAGATGTGGAACGGCGCCAACCTCGCCTTCGGCCTCTGCCCGCTCCTGACCCAGGGCGGCATCGAGGCGCTCGCGGCCCACGGCTCCGACGACCTGAAGGCGCGCTACCTCGAGAAGCTGGTCTCGGGCGAATGGCCCGCCACGATGAACCTGACCGAGCCGCAGGCGGGCTCCGACCTCGCCCTGCTGCGCACCCGGGCCGAGCCTGCGGGCAACGGCACCTACCGGATCACCGGGTCCAAGATCTACATCACCTACGGCGAGCACGATCTCGCCGACAACATCGTCCACCTCGTCCTGGCCCGGCTGCCCGACGCGCCCGCCGGCACGCGGGGCATCTCCCTGTTCCTAGTGCCGAAGGTGCTGCCGGACGGGACCCGCAACGACCTGCGCTGCTCCGGCATCGAGCACAAGCTCGGCATCCACGCCTCGCCGACCTGCTCCATGGCCTTCGGCGACGATGGCGGCGCCACCGGCTGGCTGATCGGCCAGGAGAACAAGGGCCTCGCCTGCATGTTCACGATGATGAACGCGGCGCGGCTCAACGTCGGCCTGCAGGGCGTCGGCGTGGCCGAGGCCGCGACCCAGCGGGCGCTCGCCTACGCGCAAGAGCGGCGCCAGGGTAAGGCCATCGGGGCCGCCGAGGCGACGAGCCCGATCGTGGCGCATCCGGACGTGCAGCGGATGCTGCTGACCATGAAGGCGTACACGGCCGCGGCACGCGCCATCTGCTACCTCACCGCCGCCGCCCTCGACGCGTCGAAGGGCCCGGAGGGGCAGCCCGCCCTGGACCGCGCCTCGCTTCTGACGCCGGTGGCGAAGGCCTTCGCGACGGACCTCGCCAACGAGGTGACCTCGCTCGGCGTGCAGGTCCATGGCGGCATGGGCTTCGTCGAGGAGACCGGGGCGGCGCAGCTCATGCGCGACGCCCGCATCCTCGGCATCTACGAGGGCACCAACGGCATCCAGGCGATCGACCTCACCGCCCGCAAGCTGCCGCTGAACGGCGGCGCCACGGCCCGGTCGCAGATCGCCTGGATGCGCCGGGCGGCCGAGGGCCTGCTCAAGGCCGGCGATCCCGCCTTCGGCCACATGGCGGCACGGCTGCGCGACGGGATCGGCAGCCTCGACCGGGCCACGAGCCACCAGCTCGCCGCGCTGAGCTCCAACCGCCCCGAGGCGGCGCTGGCGGGCGCGACGCCGTATCTGCGCCTGTTCGGCCTGACGCTCGGGGGCGCCTGCCTCGCCCGCAGCGCACTCGCCGCCAGCGCCGCCCTGAAGGCCGGCGAGACCGATCCGGCGCAGGCCGCCCGCATCGCGCTCGCCCGGTTCTACGCCGAGAACCTGCTCACCGCGGCCGGCGGCCTGGAGCAAACCGTCGTGGCGGGCGGCGCCTTCACGGACGACGCCCCCCTGGCGCTGGCGGTTTGAGGAGCGGATTATGGCCGAACCCGTCGCGATCGACGACCTCTCGGGCGGCGTCCGCCTGATCACCCTGAACCGCCCGGAGAAGAAGAACGCGCTCACCGGCGCCATGTACGACGCGATGCGTGCAGCTCTGGTCGAGGCCGACGCCTCGGACCGGATCGGCGCCGTGGTCTTCGCCGGGCAGCCCGGCATGTTCAGCGCCGGCAACGACCTCGCCGACTTCATGGGCCAGTCCTCCGGGGATCGTGCCGGGGACGGGTTCAGCGCCTCGCCGGCGCTGGCCTTCATCCGCCAGCTCGCCCGCACCCGAACCCCGATGGTGGCGGCGGTCGACGGGATCGCGGTGGGCATCGGCGCGACGCTCTGCCTGCATTGCGACCTCGTCTATGCGAGCCCGGCGGCGCGGCTGCGCATGCCCTTCGTCGAACTCGGCCTCGTGCCGGAGGCGGCCTCGAGCTACCTGCTGCCCCTGCGGGTCGGGCGCCTCCGGGCGACCGAGCTGCTGCTCCTGTCCCGGCCGCTCGAGGCCGACGAGGCGCAGGCGCTCGGCCTCGTCAACGCGGTGCTGCCGGCCGACATGCTGGTGGAGCAGGCGGTCGCGCAGGCGGCGCGCCTCGCCGCCCTGCCGCGCGGGGCGCTGGCGGCAACCCGGGCGCTGATCCGGGGTGATCAGGCGCAGGTCGAGGCCGCCCTCGAAGCGGAGGCCAAGGCCTTCGACGCGCAGCTGCGCTCGCCCGAATCCCAGGAGCGGCTCGCCGCCTTCCTCAACCGCACCAAGCCCGTCTCGGCGTGAGCCCGCCCGACCTCTCCCGGAAGATCTGCCTCGTGGCGGGCGCGTCGCGGGGCGTCGGCCGGGGGCTCGCCCGCGCGCTGGGAGAGGCCGGGGCCACGGTGATCGTCACGGCGCGCTCCAGCGAGACCGGCCCGCGCACCGAGATGCGCCCGGAGGCGATCGAGGACACCGCCCGCATGGTCGACGCGGCCGGAGGGCGGGGTCACCATTACCTCTGCGACCACCGCTCCGAGCGCGCCACCGACGCGCTGGTCCACTGGACCCTGCGCCGGTTCGGTCGGATCGACGTCGTGGCCTGCAGCGTGTGGAGCGGCAACGAGGGCTATGACGGCGAGCGCTACCCGGACGGGGCCGGATGGGGCACGCCGTTCTGGCGCCGCTCGGCCGAGCCGTATCTCGGGTTGCTCGAAGCCGGGCCGCTGCCGGCGCTGCTGCTCGCCCGCGCGGTCGCCCCCGCCCTGGTGGCGGCGCGGACCGGGCTGCTGGCGCTCGTCTCCTTCGGGACCGAGGATTACCTCGGTGACGTGTTCTACGATTCCGCCAAGGCCGCCACCAACCGGCTGACCCTGGCCTTCGCCCGCGAACTCGCGCCCCACGGCGTCACCGCCCTCGGCCTCTCACCGGGCTTCGTCGCCACCGAGCGGGCGCGCGATCTCGGCCAGGAGGTGCACGCCACCGAGAGCCCGCTCTACGCCGGCCGGGCGCTGGCGGCGCTGGCGGCAGATCCGGATATCGCCGCCCGGGCCGGTGCGGTGCTGCATGCCGGCGACCTCGCCCGGATCTACGGCTTCACGGACGCCGACGGGACGCAGCCGGAGCGGTTCCGGGTCGGGCCGTGACGGGCCCTTGTCGGGCGTGTCGTGGAACCGGCGCACGCTCCCGACGGACGGGCCAAACAAGCCTCAACGCTCCCCGGTGGGGCGATTTTCGGCGTTCGGTCCGGCGTCCTGTCGGGATTGGCGGTGCCGATTGCTGCGGGAGCGAAAAACGGCCTTAATTGACCCGCAGGTCAGGGGGCGATCCTGCACCCGGTTCCGTCTGGAGCCGGCGGGGCCGGGTATGTGTGGACGAGGGAAACTGGCATGTCGGAAGCGAACACGGCCCCGCGCGTGCTGATGGTGTTCCCGAAGTTCTACGAAAACTCCATGTGGAACTTCAAAGAGGCCATGGAGCTGCAGGGCGCCCGCGCGCCCGCGCCGCCGCTCGGCCTCATCACGCTGGCCGCGATGCTGCCGCCGGCCTGGCAGGTGTCGCTCGTCAACCGCAATTGCGAGGAGCTGACCGACGAGCAGATCCGCGCCGCCGACCTCGTGATGACCGGCGGCATGCTCCCCCAGGAGCCGGATTGCCTCGTGGTCATCGACCGCTGCGTGGCGCTCGGCACCCCGGTCTGCGTGGGCGGCCCCGCGCCGACCTCGACGCCCGAGGTCTACGACAAGGCCGACTTCCTGGTGCTGGGCGAGGCCGAGGGCATCCTCGACAAGTTCGTGGCCGCCTGGGAGGCCGGCGAGCGCCGCGGCCGGCTCACGGCCGAGAAGTTCAAGGCCGACGTCACCACGAGCCCGATCCCGCGCTTCGACCTGCTGACCTTCAGCCACTACCTCTACATCGGCGTCCAGTTCTCCCGCGGCTGCCCGTTCACCTGCGAGTTCTGCGACATCATCGAGCTCTACGGCCGCGCCCCGCGGACCAAGACCACGCCGCAGATGCTGGCGGAGCTCGACCGGCTCTACGGCCTCGGCTACCGCGGCCATGTCGATTTCGTCGACGACAACCTGATCGGCAACAAGAAGGCCATCAAGCTGTTCCTGCCGCACCTGATCAAGTGGCAGGAGGATCACGGCTACCCGTTCAAGTTCTCCACCGAGGCCTCGCTGAACCTCGCCGACGACGACGAGCTGCTCGGGATGATGCGGGACGCGAACTTCTTCGCCCTGTTCACCGGGATCGAGACGCCCGACGAGGCGACGCTGATCCAGACGCAGAAGAAGCAGAACACCAAGCGCTCGATCGCCGACAGCGTGCACAAGCTCTACGAGCACGGCATGTTCGTCACGGCCGGCTTCATCGTCGGCTTCGACACCGAGAAGGACAGCATCAGCAAGGCGATGTCGCTGTGCATCAGCCAGACCGGCATCCCGATCGCCATGGTCGGCCTGCTCTTCGCGCTGCCGAACACGCAGCTCTCGCGCCGCCTGCGCAAGGAGGGCCGCCTCTACGAGAACTACGCGGCGACCACGGCCGACCAGGGCGACCAGTGCACGCAGGGCATCAACTTCGTGACCCTGCGTCCGCAGCGCGACGTGCTGGCCGATTACCGCGACGTCCTCCAGGAGATCTACGACCCGCCGAACTTCTTCGACCGGGTCCGGGTGGTCGCGCGGCAGGTGAAGCGGCCGAAATTCGCCGCTCAGAAGCTGAACTGGCGCCACATCGCCCACGATCTCTATTCGCTGCTGCGCGTGTGCTGGCGGATGACCGTGCGCCGTCCCGAGCTCGCCAAGCACTTCTGGAGCGTGTTCCTGGAGACCGCCCGGCGCAATCCGGCCGCCCTGGAGGCGGTGGTCACCAACATGGTGATCTACCTGCACGTCTACCCGTTCTCGCGCTACGTCATCCGCGAGATCAACAGCCGGATCGCGGACCTCGACGCCGGCCGCTGGGTGCAGCCGCCGGTCCTGGCCCCCGAGGCTGAGACCTGCAAGGCGCCGCCCGTGGGCAAGGTTGTGGCGCGGGCCGAGGTGAAGCACCTGGCTGCGGTGGCGTGACGGGGCGTCGGTTCGGGTCATCCGACCCGCGCCCTCGTCCCGAGGTGCCGGAGCGCAGCTTTGGTCTCGAACGAGACCGCCACCGGGCGGCGCGCTTCCGGGAGGCCGCCTTCCAGGCCCGCTTCGCGGTCACCTCAGGATAAGGTCCGTGGATCGGGCCCGTGCGGCGCCCTTGCCGCCGTCCCCCGTAAACCTTAGCTGATCCCGCGCGAGGCCACGTCCTCCCTCCGGTTAACGGGGCACAAGTCCGGGACGGCCCGGCCCTTTCAGGAGGGCCGCCATGGCCTGGATCTCTCTCGTCATCGCGGGCGTACTCGAGGTCGTCTGGGCCTACGCGATGAAGCAGTCGGACGGCTTCACGCGCTTGTGGCCGACCGCGATCATGGCCGTGTCGATGGCCGGCAGTGTCGGCTTCCTGGCGCTGGCGATGCGCACGTTGCCCCTGGGAACCGCCTACACGATCTGGACCGGCATCGGCGCAGTCGGCGCCTTCCTGGTCGGCATCGCTGTGCTCGGCGAGCAGGCGAGCGCCAGCCGGATCCTCGCGGCCGGCCTGATCGGGTCCGGGCTCGTCCTGATGAAGCTGTCGAGCCCCGGCTGAGCGTCAGGCCGCGCGCACGGTGTGCAGGAAGCCGTCGATCTCCCGCCGCAGCTCGGCGGTCTCTTCCGAGAGGCTTGTCGCCGAGGCGAGCATCCGTGTAGCGGCCGAGCCCGTGTCGTCGGCCGCCCGCGCCACTGCGTCGATCGTCCCGGTGACCGCGCTGGTTCCGGATGCGGCCTCGGCGACGTTCCGGGCGATCTCCCGGGTCGCCGCGCCCTGCTGCTCGACGGCGGCCGCGATCGAGGTCGCCACGCCGTCGATCTCGCGGATGCGGGATGCGATGCCGTCGATGGCATCCACGGTCTGTCCGGTGGCGCCCTGGATCCGGCCGACCTGACCGGCAATCTCCTCGGTGGCCTTGGCGGTCTGGGCGGCGAGCTGCTTCACCTCGCTGGCGACCACCGCGAAGCCGCGTCCCGCATCGCCGGCGCGGGCCGCCTCGATCGTGGCGTTGAGCGCCAGCAGGTTCGTCTGGCCTGCAATGTCGGTGATGAGGCGCACGACATCGCCGATCCGGCCCGCCGCCGTGCTCAAGTCCTGTACGAGGCCGGCGGTGGCGCCGGCCTGGACCACCGCGCTCCGGGCGAGTTCGGCAGACCCGTCCACCTGGCGGCCGATCTCCTGCACCGAGGCGCCGAGTTCCTCCGCGGCCGCCGCGACGGTGCCGACATGCTGGGCGGCCTCCTGCGCGGCCCCCGCCACCGTGGCCGAGCGCTCGGCCGTGTGCGTGGCCGTGCTGGTCATCGCCTCGGCCTCGGCCCGCAGGCCGAGGGCGGCGTCCGCCACCCGCGTCAGCACGCCGCCGACCGCGGCCTCGAAGGACTCGGCCATGGCGTGAACGGCCCGCCGGCGCTGCGCCTCGGCGCCCTCCCGGGCCTGGGCCGTCTCCCGCTCCAGGGCGCGGGTGTGGATCAGGTTGTCCTTGAAGACCTGTACGGCCGCCGCCATCGCGCCGATCTCGTCGCGGCGCCCGGTGTGCGGGACCGGCACGCTCTCGTCGCCCTGGGCGAGGCGGCCCATCGCCCCGGTCATGCGCTCGATCGGGCGCGCGATCCCGAACAGGGCGAACAGCATCGCGGCGGCGGCGACCACGAGGCCCACCACGGTGGCGGCCATCGCGATCAGCTTGGCGCGCGTCGCCGCCTGCACGGTCACGGCGACATTGGCCGCGGTCTGTGCCCGGGCAGAGGCGATGGACTCGGTCAGGCTCGCCACCGCGGCATCGTTCTGCGCACCCGTCGCGGGGTCCAGCACCAGCGCGAGCGCGCCCGGCTGATCGCCTGCGATCGTCAGCTCGACCACTTGCAGCTGGACGTTCTGGTAGGCGTTCCAGGCATTGGTGAAGCGCTCGTAGATCTCCCGGTCCTGGGGACCCGTCAGGCGCTCCTGGTAAGCCTGACGGAGGCCGGAAAGCTCGCCGAGGGTGTCGGTGAGCGCGGTCTGGTTCTTGTCCAGGGCTGCCGCGTCGGGCGAGGCCACCGCGAGGCGGTAGAGCCGCAGGCGGGCGTCCCGCACGGCCGTTCCGATGGCCTCGGCCTGGTTCTGCGTGGGCAGGGCCTGCTGGGAGATCGCCGCGGCGTTGCGCTCGATCTCCGACAGGCTCACGACACTGGCGATGCCCTGGCCGACGGCGGCGAGGGCAAGCAGGCCGATCGCACCGGCGAGAACCGTCTTGAGGGAGAAACGCATGGGAGGTTCCGTCATCGCGGCCATGCCGCGCCTGCAGGTCTCACCATGCTCCCGCAGAGACCTTAATATTTTTCCGGTCCTGAAGCAGACTTTGCCGTTAAAGCCACTTCTTCCAGCGAAAGAAAAAGTAAGGGAATACCGCTGCGACGACCATCATGACCAGCGCCATCGGGTATCCGAATGAGAAATCTAGTTCGGGTATGGCTTTAAAATTCATGCCATAGATCGACGCGATCAGCGTCGGCGGCATGAAGACGACCGCCATGACCGAAAACAGCTTGATGATGTTGTTCTGTTCAAGATTGACAAGACCGAGTGTTGCGTCGAGCAAAAATTGAATTTTCGTGGACAGGAAGGTGGCGTGCTCCTCGAGGGATTGAAGATCCCGCAGGGTGGAACGGACATCCTCGCGCAGATCGCGCGGGGCCTTGTTGGTCCGGTAGGTCGCCGACAGCGAGAGCAGAATACGCTCCATGGAGACGAGGCTCTCCCGCTGCTTGGAGATGAGATCGCCGTGCCGGCCGAGGGCGCGTAACGTGTCCTGGAGGGCGGTGTTGCGGGCGGACGGATCCTCCTGCACTTCGAAGATCTTGCCCGACAGGCGGTCGATGCGTTCGCCCTGGAGCTGGAGCACGTCGGCGGCCCGGTCGATCACCGCCTCGATCAGCCCGGCCAGGATGGTCTCGCCCGAGGTGGCCGACGCGCTGCCGTTGCCCATCGAGCGCCCGGCGCGCTGCGTGTACATGCGGAAGGCCTGCGGCTCCTCGTGGCGCACGGTGACGAGCCGGTTGCCGCGCAGGATGAAGGTGATGCCGGCGAGCCCCGGCTCCTCGGCATCGCTGACCTTCGAGAGCACGCGCCCGGTCATGTAGCGGGCGCCGTCTTCCACGTAGAGCAGCTCCGAGGGCTCGATGTCCTTCATCTCCTCGCGGGTCGGCACCTCGATGCCGGCGAAGGCCTCGACCTTCAGCTCCTCCTCGCGGCTCGGGCGGATCAGGTCGAGCCAGACGGTATCTTCGGGGATCGTGTCCTGGAGATCGATGACGCGGCGTTCAAGCAGCGTGGCTCCGGCGCCAATGGCGGGCTGGTGGATGAAGATCACGAACAGGTCTCGGATACGGATCGGTCACGGGACAGCGCAGGGCCGCAGCCCGCATCCGGCACCGCGACGATCGATGCAAGCTGTGCCGGGGATGTGGCCCTGTTT
>NZ_BACT01000244.1:0-919 GCF_000333255.1 Methylobacterium sp. B1
GGGCCGGCCCCGCGAAGGGGCGGGCGCCAGGAGCAGCCACGCCAGGCAAGGTGGCCGCGGCGATCCCGATCACCGCCGGCACGAACCGTCCCGTGACGCGGTCGACCAGGGCCTGGATCGGCAGCTTGCCGCTCTGGGCGCGCTCCACCAGGGCGGCGATCTGCGCGACCACGGTGGCGCCGCCCACGGCCTCGACCCGCAGGTCGAGGCTGCCGCGGCCGTTGAGGGTGCCGCCGACCACGGTATCGCCCGGCCCCTTGCGCACCGGCGCGGGCTCGCCGGTCACCATGCTCTCGTCGACATGGCTGGTCCCGGAGACCACGGCGCCGTCCGCCGCCACCCGCTCGCCCGGACGCACCCGGACGACGTCGCCGAGGCGCAGGGCGTCGAGGGGCACCTCGGTCTCGGCGCCGTCGCGGACGATCCGGGCGGTCTTCGGGGTCAGGTCCATCAGCCGGGCGATCGCCTGGCCGGTCCGCCCCTTGGCCCGGGCCTCCAGGGTCCGGCCGAGCAGGATCAACGTGGCGATCAGGACGCTCGCCTCGAAGTAAAGGTGCGCGGCCCCCGCCGGCAGGAGGTCGGGCGCCAGGGTCGAGACCAGCGAGTACAGGTAGGCGGCCCCGGCCCCGAGGGCGACCAGGGCGTTCATGTCGGGATGGCCGCGCAGCAGGCCCGGGACGCCGCGCAGGAAGAAGCGCCGCCCCGGCCCTGCGAGGACCAGGGTGGCGAGGATCGCCTGGACCAGGGCCGTCACCGGGCCGCCATGCAGCCCGGGAAGAAGATGGCCGCCCATGTCGAGGGCGACGACGGGCGCCGAGAGCACGGCGGCCGCGATCAGGTCGCGGCGCAGGGCGCGGCCCTCCTCCGCCTGACGAGCCGACGGGTCGGCCGGCTGGCCGGCCTCGACCGGGCGGGCGTC
>NZ_BACT01000243.1:0-3753 GCF_000333255.1 Methylobacterium sp. B1
CTGCTGCGCGGCGAGGCCTTCGCCCGTGCCCGGGCGGTGCTGGGGCCGGCGGGGGCGATCCTGGTCACGGCGGTCATCTTCGCCGCCGCCCACATCTCGTCCTGGGGGCTCGCCCGGCCGGTCTCCCTGCTGCCGCTCGCCCTGGCGCTCGGCTGGCTGCGCTGGCGGACCGGCCGGCTCTGGCCCGGGATCGCCCTGCACGGCTGGTCGAACCTCGCCCTCGTAACCTACCTGCTCTGGCCGGCCTGACCGCCAGCTGGTGACGGCGGTGGACAGGTGTCGGCGGCGCGCTTGCCCGCCGTCGCGTCGGCGCGCAGGAATGACCGATGGACGCTTATCAGGACCTGCTCCGGCGCATCCTCGACGAGGGCGTGGCCAAGGACGACCGCACCGGCACCGGCACGCTCTCGGTATTCGGCCACCAGATGCGCTTCGACCTGTCGGCCGGCTTCCCGCTGGTCACCACGAAGCGGCTGCACCTGCGCTCGATCATCCACGAGCTGCTCTGGTTCCTGACGGGCGATACCAACGTGGCCGCGCTCCAAGCCAACGGCGTGACGATCTGGGACGAGTGGGCCGACGCGCATGGCGATCTCGGGCCGGTCTACGGCAAGCAGTGGCGCTCCTGGGAGAAGCCCGGCGGCGGCACCGTCGACCAGATCGCCTGGGTGCTCGACGAGATCCGGCGCAACCCCGATTCCCGCCGCCTGATCGTCTCGGCCTGGAACCCGGCCGACCTCGACCGGATGGCGCTCGCCCCCTGCCACTGCCTGTTCCAGTTCTACGTGAGCGAGGGGCGGCTCTCCTGCCAGCTCTACCAGCGCTCGGCGGACGCCTTCCTGGGCGTGCCCTTCAACATCGCGAGCTACGCCCTGCTGACCCACATGATCGCCCAGGTGACCGGCCTCGGGGTCGGCGACTTCGTCCACACCTTCGGCGACGCGCATCTCTACCGGAACCACCTGGAGCAGACCCGGACCCTGCTGGGCCGGACCCCGCGCCCGCTGCCGCAACTGCGGCTCAACCCGGAGGTCCGCGACCTCTTCGCCTTCCGGTACGAGGACATCGCCATTGCAGGCTATGAGCCGCACCCGGCCATCGCGGCCCCGGTGGCGGTATGAGCCCGATCGTCTCCCTGGTCGCCGCGGTCGCCCGCAACGGCGTGATCGGCCGCGACAACGGCCTCGCCTGGCATCTCTCCAGCGACCTGAAGCGCTTCAAGGCCCTGACCATGGGCAAGCCGATGCTGATGGGCCGGCGGACCTGGGATTCGATCGGCCGTCCCCTGCCGGGGCGCCGCACCCTGGTGCTCACCCGGGATGCCGGCTTCCGCGCCGAGGGGGTCGAGACCGTCCATGACTGGCCCTCCGCGCTGGCGGCCGCCGCCGGGGCGGAGCTGATGGTGGTGGGCGGGGCCGAGATCTATGCGCTCGCGCTCCCGCAGGCCGACCGGCTCCATCTCACCGAGGTCGAGGCCGAGCCCGAGGGCGACGTGCGCTTCCCGGCCTTCGACCGCGGTCGCTTCCGGGAGACGTTCCGCGAGGCGCATCCGGCGGGACCCCGGGACGAGCACGCCTTCGCGTTCGTCGATTGGGAGCGCGTCCGCTGAGGCGCGCCGCCGCAATTGCGTTCCATGCCGCGCATGCCCACCTGCCAGCCTTGACAGCACGGGGCGCGCGCCCGCAGGTGCCTGTCGGGTGCGCGTGCTCACGCCGGGCCTGCGCATCCTGCGGGAAGATGCGTGCGTGCAGGCTCTTAAGGCTTGAGGCCGGATGCGGTCGCCTCGCGATCGATCCGGATGGCCGGGACTAGGCGGGCGAGCGTGGCCGTTCAGGCAGGGGGCGCCGGCCGGGGTATGGGCTGGGCGCGGACAGGCAGGAGACGACGTCTAGGATGCCTTGGAGCAATCAGAGCGGCGGCGGGGGCCCGTGGGGCCGGCCCGGCGGCAACGGCGGCGGTCCCTGGGGTGGTGGCGGCGGCGGCGGCAAGACGCCGCCGAATCTTGAGGACCTGCTCCGGCGCGGGCAGGACCGCCTGCGCGGTCTGATCCCGGGCGGCGGTGGCGGCTCGGGCGGCTATGGGGGCGGCGGGGCGCAGGGTGTCGGCGGCGGCCGCAGCGCGGCGGTGATCGCCGTGCTCGCCGTCGCGATCTGGCTCGCCACCGGCTTCTACACCGTCTACCCCCGTCAGGTCGGCATCGAGACGATCTTCGGCCGCTATGTCGGCACCAAGGGCGAGGGCCTGCGCTACAACTTCCCCTATCCGATCGGCGGAGTGGTGAAGCCGGATGTCGGCTCCCAGAACTCGATCCAGATCGGTTTCCGCGCCGGTCCGAACGGCCAGGGCCGCACCCGCGACGTGCCGGACGAGAGCCTGATGCTCACCGGCGACGAGAACATCGTCGATCTCGATTTCGAGGTGCAGTGGCGGGTCAACCCGCTGAAGGCCTCCGACTTCGTGTTCAACCTCCAGAACCCGGAAGGCACCATCAAGGCGATCTCCGAGAGCGCGATGCGCGAGGTGATCGGCCGCCGCAACATCCAGGCGATCCTCACCAACGAGCAGTCGAGCATCGCCCAGGAGGTGAAGGAGATGGTCCAGAAGGCGCTCGACGAGTACGGCGCCGGCGTGCGCATCGAGGTGGTGCAGCTCGTCTCGGTCAACCCGCCGCCGGAGGTGCGCCCCGCCTTCATCGACGTGAACGCGGCCCAGCAGGACGCCGACACGGCGCAGAACGAGGCCAAGACCTACGCGAGCCGCGAAGTGCCGCAGGCCCGCGGCAAGGCGTCCCAGATCGTCCAGCAGGCCGAGGCCTACCGGACCAAGGCGACCGCCGACGCCACCGGCCAGGCGGCCCGCTTCAGCGAGGTCTACGCCTCCTACAAGGCCGCCCCGGCGATCAGCCGCGAGCGGATCTTCCTGGAGACGATGGAAAAGGTACTGGGGTCCGTGAACAAGGTGATCATCGACCAGAACGGGACGCAGCCCGGGGCGGCGACCGCCGCCGGCGTGCTGCCGGTGCTGCCGCTCTCGGAGTTCGGCGCCCGCGCCCAGACCCAGACGGGAGCCGCCCGATGAAGCAGGCTCTCCGCACCGGCCTGATCGCGATCGCGGCGATCGTCGCGATCGGCCTCTACGCGTCGATCTTCACCGTCGGCCAGATGCAGCAGGCCCTGGTCCTGCAGTTCGGCCGCGTCCGCGCCGTCCTCAACGCCACCGGCGAGGAGAAGCCCGGCCTGTACTTCAAGATCCCGTTCATGGAGAACGTGGTCCTGTTCGACAAGCGCGTGCTCGACCTCGACCTGCCAGTGCAGACGGTGCTCACCGCCGACCGGCAGAACCTGGAGGTGGACGCCTTCGCCCGCTACCGGATCCTCGACCCGCTCCGCTTCTACCAGGCGGTGGGCAATATCGGGCTCGCCAACCAGCGGCTCGCGAGCTTCACCAATTCCGGCCTGCGCAACGTGCTCGCCCGCTCGACCCGCGACGCCATCGTGAAGACCGACCGCGGCCAGCTGATGCACCAGATCCAGGAGGACGTGAACCGGCAGGCCAAGGCGCTGGGCATCGAGATCGTGGACCTGCGCATGACCCGCGTCGATCTGCCCGCGCAGAATTCGGCCGCCGTCTACCGGCGGATGAAGACCGAGCGCGAGCGCGAGGCCGCCGACATCCGCGCCAACGGCGATCAGATCGCCGCCACGATCCGCGCCAAGGCCGACGCGAGGTCACGGTGATCCTCGCCGACGCGAC